>JADGRS010000076.1 GCA_017880705.1 Burkholderiales bacterium | reverse complement strand
GCGGCCGCCAGGGGCACCGTCACTGCGACGCAACGTCCAGGTGATCTTCAACGCGCCATCGATCTGGAGCGGCTTGTCGTCGGCCGCGTCGACGAGGTGAAGTGGGCCGAGGCGGGCGGCACCATCGCGCTGCGCAAGCGACCCGAGGGACGCGAAGCCTACCTCGCGGCGATTCGCGAGATTCGCTCTGAAGTGGATGCGGCGTTGGCGAAAGGCGATCACGAGGAAGTGACGAAGCAATACCTTTTCCTCCTTTACCAGCAGCGCCGCCTGTGCGACGCCATCACGCCCGACCTGCGCCGTGGAACCTGCTATGACGAGTCTTCGGATGTCTATCGCTACGTGGCCGACGCGCGGCGCACGGAGAAATACGCTCCCGAAACCAGCGAGGGGACCGTGCGCGTGGTCGAAAGCGAAATCCGGCCGCAAGCCGCATCGGCGGTTGGGTTCCCCGCACAGCAATCGCCGCCCGCGAAGAGCGTGGGCGGATTCAGCATCGAGCCGAAATGATCCGAATCCTCCTTCGAACGTGTTCCATCCTCGTACTGGGTTTCGCAGTATCCGCGCCTGCCGCGCTCACGGAAGCCGAGAAGCAACTCCTCATGTCCGGGATGTCCACCGCGACGGCGGAGGAGCTCGGGAAAACAGCCGACGCTGCCGGGCTCGAACGGATCATCGCCATCGGCGATCCTAGCTTGGTCACGGCCTTCAGCCTCGGCCTCGAGCGAGCGCGGATCGAATTGATGCCGCCTGCGATCGAGGCGCTGGTCCTGAAGCACTTCGACAATCCGCAGGTGGGAGCGGCCATGCGCCGCATGCCACCGCGCTACCAGACGCGCGCGTTGTTCGACCGCCGCTACGCAGTCGCCAAGGCTGCGTATCGCAGCAACGATCCGGTGTTCGAGGAAATCCTGCGCACCGACCAGCCCGGCATCGACGAGGCGTTACTGCAGATCGCGTCACGCTTCCCGCCGCGCATGTCCGAGGCCAATTCCGCGATCGCATTCGTGGGGCGACGCAAGCATCCCGGGGCCGTGGAGCCACTCTTCGCCGAGCTCGATTCCAGCTTCGCGAACAATGCGATGTACAGCGTGCCGTTCAGCTTGCTCCTGGACTACGAGTCTCCCGAAATCTGGCGACGTGTCGGCACGGTGCTCGATCGCCTCGAGCGCGACAAGGGCATTTCGGAGCAGGCCCTGTCGAGCTATCGCAGGCAGCTCAATGCGCAGTTGTCCGATCCCGAGGGCTACCTCGCTCGCAAGCGCGGCGCTGGCACCAGGGCGGAATTTGCACGCAAGCGCCAGGCGCTGAATCCCCTCGCCAACAGCGCGAACGCGGCGCGGTCCGAACCGCGAAAATACGTCGAGGAGCAAGCGAAATACCTCGCGGCGGTCGAGGCGCTCGCAGCCGAGTTCCATGCCGATGACATCGACTACACCATCGCAGGCCAGTACTCGGAGCTTGGCGTCTTCGCACGCTTCCAGGCGCACGATGCCGCTCTCGCGATTCGATTCCTGGAGAAAGGCGCGAAAGGGCGTGCCGCACTCGGTCAGATCGCATTGGCCGACACCTATGAACTCGAGCTGCGCGACAAGCCGGCCGCGATCCGCGCGTACCAGGCAGCGCTCGACACCGCATCGCAGAGCACGCCGGGCATCACGCCCTATTCGATCGCCGGCCAGGCGCAGAACGAATTCTGGAAGGGATGGTTCGCTGCGGAGATCGCGTACCTCAAGACAGGACAGCCTTTCCGCGGCCGCATTCCCGAGGCCGCGATCACGGGCTTCTGGAGCGTCCTGCCACTCTGGTACAACAACGGCGCGGCGGCAGTTCCCGGCTGGCCGGCGGTGCGCCGCTCGGTGGTGATATCGGCATCTCCCGCGTATTCAGGCGTCGGCCTCAATCCTCGCGGCACCCAGGCGCCGGATTGGTCATCGATCGGGAACGTATACGCCGCCACGAGCATGACCGACGTGCCGCAGAAGCTCGCGGCGCTGCCGGCATCGCGCCTCACGCTCTTCGCGACGCTGAAGCACATCAGCGCGATGAACGATCCGGCGCTGATACTGAAAGAACTCGCGCGCCAGGATCCGAGTGGCTACTGGACCTCGATCATCCTTGGCACCGTGGCATTCCATGAGGCCCACGGCCGCGACGGTGCGCTCGCGGACGGCGTGGCCGATGCGCTGCCGGGAATGGCAGCACCGGGACGCCCGAACGCGCTGGCACGGGCGGCCGACCAATACCTCAAGCGACGCGAGCTGCGTCCCGTGGACAACAAATGACGAAGCTCTTCGCTGCGGCGATCGCCGCACTCCTTTCCTGCACGGCGCTCGCGCAAGCGCCCGCCAACACCAACAACCAGGCGAGCGAGCTCGCCCGTAAGCTCGGCCAGGAGCGCAGTGCCGAAGGATTGGAGACCATCCTCAGTTCCGGGAATGTCGACTTGCTCTCCGCCTACGATCACGGCTTTTACGAGACCGGCATGCGCCTCTATACGTCGGGTGGCAACAAGCGGGCGCCCGTTCCGGCAGACGTCGAAGCGGTGATGCTGCGCCACTACCAGGATCCGGTTGTCGGGCCGCGGATCACGGGCCTTTGCGGGAAGAGCGGCATGGCATGCCAGACGCAGGCGCTTTTCGATCTCATGCTCGCGGAATGGCGCTCGGGCAAGCCACGTCCGGGGGCGAGCTTGGGCGATGCCGTGCTGTCGTTCCAGGCACCGGGCGCGGATGCCGCGCTCATTGCGTGGCTCGATGCCGCGGATGCGCCAACCGGCGGCGCCCTCGACAGCGTGATCCAGACATTGGGGGTTCGCAAGAGCGCGGGCGCCGCGCCGGCGATCGCCGCAGCGATGGCCAAGGCACCACCAGGCAAGTCCGGCAACGCGCCCTGGGCCCTGTCGCAGATCGGCACGGCCGCAGCCGCGGAAGCGTTGCTGGTCCGCCTTGAATCGCTGAAGCGCGCGCCCCCTTCGAAGGAGATCACCGAGGACGCGCGCCGCATCGCGGGCAGCCTAGCGCAGTTCCCGCCCACCGTTCCCATTTCCTACGCACGACTTCGCGCTACGCTGCCCGAGAATATTCGCGAGTACTCCGTGCAATGGCTATTGCAGCGCAAGGACCTGGCGGCAGTGCCCGACGCACTCGTCCTGCTGGTCGAGCCCGCGACATACTCCGGTGCGATCAACGCTCTCGTCGCCACCGATTCGCCCGAGGTGTGGAAGCAGGCGCGCGCGGCGCTCGAGAAGGGAAAGAACGACGGGCGCCTCCAGCCGAACCAGTACAGCTACGCAATCTCGATGCTCGACGCGAAGATCGCGGACCCCGCGAAACACCTGGCCGAGAAGCAGGCGATCCAGAAGGACGCCGACTTCCGCACGCACAGCGACCTGCTCGGGCGTGACCTGCTCGAGGCACGCAAGCTGAAGGAGAGCAATCCGCAGGCCTATGTGATGGCCGTGCGCGAGTACCTGGCCGCGACGGAGAAGCTCGGCGCCGACTATCCGGATTCACGGTCGGCGAAGTTCGCCGTCGAATTGGCACTGCGTGAAAATTCCATGGAGCTTGCGCACTACGTGCGCTTCCGCCAGAAGAAGCCACGCGAGGCGCTGGATCTCTATGCGGCGGCCGAGGCGCATGGCCAAATGTTTGCGGCGCTCGCGATCGCCGATACGTGGCAGTACGACCTCGGCGACAAGCAGCGCGCGCTCGCGGAGTACAAGAAGATGGTTGCGCGGGCGCCCTCTCGCGAGGATGCCGGGAAGAATGAGAACCTCGCGCTCCAGGCGTGGGGGCAGCGATGGCTCGCGGCCCAGATCGACTACCTCGCCACCGGCAAGAAGTTTGGCGGGACGCTCTACCCGGAGGACACGGCGCCGATGATGCTCGTGCTGAGCGCAGGCCAGCAGAGCGACACATTCGGGCTCTCGGCGCTTGCGCGGCGCACCCAGTCCGCGCGTGGAGCCGGTGGCAAGCCTGCCGATCGCGCGGAGTTCCAGAGCGCCCTGTCGGCGCTTCCGTCGTCGGTGTTCGCTCTCCAGGCCTCGATCCTTTACGTGAGCTACCTGCCCGGCGCGCGCGCGATCCTTGCGCACCTCGCGCGCCAGGATCCCGCGGGATTCGCTACCGCGAGCTACTTCGCGTTGCTCGATCAAGTCGGCCGCAGCCCAGAGGCGGCCGGGTACCTGTCGATGCTGGCGCCCGGCATGTCGGCAGGCGGATCCGATCCCATGCGTGAGGCGAAGACTCGATTTTTCTCCGAGCGGCGCATCGACATGAAGGCGCTCGCGCCCAAGCCCGCCGACAAGCGCATGTCGTCGCCGCAAGCGACCTGGGACCTGTTCATCGCGTCGTTGCGCAAGGCGGATCTCGCAACGGCCATGTCATGCCTCACGCCCCAGATCCAGGCACGGTTCCGCCCACTCTTCTCGCAGATGAGCCCGGCGGAGATGCGTACCGCGGCCGACTCGTTCAAGGCCTTCAAGCTCTCGGGCGGGTTCGGCGAGTACCAGGAGGCATTCGTCGTGCGCAGCGACGGCAAGGCCGGCAGCGTCACCTTCGTGAACTCGGGCGGCACGTGGAGAATCGACGAGATGTGATCATCGAGGACGGGCGTGCCGTCGTGGTCGCTGTCCTTGTTCCGTCCGCCTTGCTGGTAGGCCCACTTGTTGCTGTCGTGGCTCACCCAGCGATCGGGCGAATACGAGTAGCCTCGATGTAGATGTCGGCGGCGAAGGAGGGAAGCGCGAAGCCGGCGAACGTGGTGGCGATGCCGGCGAGAAGAAATTTGCGAGTCACCGTGAGGTGCTCTTTATTCAATGCGTATGCGGAAACCGAGTGTAGGCGCGGCCCCGGCCGGGCCCTGTGAGGGATCTACCCGGCCGGATGTAGGACGATGCCGCGTCGTGGCTGGCGCAAATTACCCCGGTGAGCGGTCCATTTTCTGGTCATCGCGCGACCATCCGCCGTGCTGGTTGGTCCATTTCTGGTTGTCGTGCTGGACCCAGCGATCGGGTTGGTAGGTATAGCCCTTGCGCTCAGGGATGTAGCGGCCCTCGACCCACTCGTGCTTGTTGTTGCGATACTCCCAGTTGCCCGGCACATACACTTGGCCCGGACGGACTTCGAAGGTCTCGACGCGGCGCGCCGGCGGATCGACGTTGATGTAGACCTCGGCGGCGAACGAGGGAAGCGAGAAGCCGGCGAAGGTCGCGGCGACGACGCCGGCGAGAATGGTTTTACGAGTCACCATGGTGGGTCTCCTTTGTAGTGAGACGCAGTCTAGGCACGCCACGCGGCGGCGCGTGTGGGCGCAGTTACTGCACTCGTGTAGGAGAACGCCGCGATCTAGAGGAGAGCGTGACGACGGCCGAGGCGCCAGGAACCCGTGATCCTCCATGGCGCCCTCCACGGACCAAGCCGTCCTGGCGGCGCTGTTGCTGCAGGAGCGCGGCTACACGAAGATCTACGTAACGCACGATTGAGCGCGCGGCAGCGTCGGCGCGGCGCATGAATGCGTCACCTTGAAGTCGTTCGGGCTCAGGCCGATGCGACGGCGACGGGAAGCGTGAACTGCTGCAGCGCGGTTCCCGTGACGGAGCCATCGGCCGCGCGGCCGCGCTCCTCGAACGAGACATTTCCCGACGACGAGATCACGAGCGCCGTGGAAACGCGCGTGCCGTAGTCGGCGCCGACGATGAGCGCGGGGGCGAGACGCCGCTCCCACTCGAGGCTGACGCCGGTTTGCGGCAGATCCTCGTCGCGGGCGCCGGTCCGGTCCGACAACATCTCGAAGAGTGCGGGCGCGGGATCGCTTCCTTCGAGCGCCCTGCCCATGCGCACATTGCCGCGCACGACCTTCGGCCACGGCTCGTCGAGCGTGTGGTTCGACAATCCGTGCACGCCGGGCTCGATCGCGCGCGGCGTGCCTTCGCGGCTGCCGAAGTAGAAGAGGCTCGCGCCGTCGCCGAGGATCAGGTTGAAGGCGTTGTACTCGTGGGAGCGCGCCGAAAGATTGGACAGGAAGCGCGCCGCAGAATCGGCGCCGAGCAGGAACTCGGTGACGAGCGTCCCGCGCGAGCGCGCGGTGGAGCGCTTGTCCGAGGGATCGCGGAAATTGGTGACCGCGGCGAAGCGTCCTTCGCGCGTGATCCCCATCCACGTGCCGCCCGCCTGGAGGTCACGCCCCGCGAGGAGGCCGGGATGGTCGCTCCACCATCGCGCGGGCTCCGCGGGCCGCTCGCGCCACTCGTCGCGGTTGGCGGCGACGACCAGGGGAAACGCCGCGCTCGCGTGCCACGCGAGGACGATGAGGCACATGGGGGGCGGCGATCAGCCCTCGTCCTTGATCTTGGCGAGGAGGGCGGCGTAGCGATCGTTGTCGAAGGGCGTCGAATCCGAGAGCATGCGGTTCATCTCGACGCGCAGCGCCGCGGCGATGAGCTGCAGCGCGTGGTTGCGCGGATGCCCCTCGGCGATGAGGCGCTCGTAGGTCACCTTGGTCTCCGGCGGATCGCCCGTCTCGAGCTGGTTCAGCACGGTGTCGAGGAATGCGTCCACAACGGTCTTGTCGTTGCTCATGCGAGCCTCCCTGCGGTACCCGAGAAACCATTCTGACACGGAGCGCGCCCTCGCTCCTATGCCATGCGCGCCGGAAGCCAGGTCACGAGCCCCGGGAAGAAATAGATGAGCGCGACGGCCACGACCATGAGGAAGAAGAGCGGCAGCGACACGCGCGCGATCCAGGTGATCTCCTTCTTCGTCATGCCCTGCAGGACGAAGAGGTTGAACCCCACCGGCGGCGTGATCTGCGCCATCTCGACCACGAGCACGATGAAGATGCCGAACCAGACGAGGTCGATGCCCGCCTTCACGATGGTGGGGAGGATCACCCCCATGGTGAGCACCACCATCGAGATGCCGTCGAGGAAGCAGCCGAGGATGATGTAGAAGACCATCAGCCAGAAGAGCAGCCACAGCTGCGACAGGCCCAGGCCGCCGATGAACTCGGCGAGGCGCCGCGGCAGGCCGATGTAGCCCATCGCCAGCGTGAGGAACGAGGCGCCCGCGAGGATCAGCGCGATCATGCAATAGAGGCGCGTCGCGCCCATGAGGCTATCGCCGAAGACCTTCGCCGTCATGGAGCCCTGCACCGCCGAAAGCGCGAGCGCGCCCACCACGCCGAGCGCGGCGGCTTCCGTGGCGGTGGCGATGCCGACGTAGATCGAGCCCAGCACGAGCGCGATCAACGCCACCACCGGGATCAGGTGCCGCGAGGCGTGAATCTTCTCGCGGAAGGAAAGGGTCGCGTCGGGCGGCGGAATCTTCTCGGGATTCGCGAGCGCCCAGACGACGGTGTAGCCCATGAACAGGCCCGCGAGCATGAGGCCCGGGATGACGCCCGCGATGAAGAGGCGCGTGATCGACACGTCGGCGCTCACGCCGTAGACGATCATGATGATCGACGGCGGAATGAGAAGCCCCAGCGTTCCCGCGCCCGCGAGCGTCCCGATCGTCATGCCTTCGGGATAGCCGCGCCTCGCAAGCTCCGGCAGCGTCATCTTGCCGATGGTCGCGCACGTTGCCGCGCTCGATCCCGAGACCGCCGCGAAGATGGTGCAGCCGATGATGTTGGTGTGCAGAAGCCGCCCCGGGATGCGCGATAGCCACGGCGCGAGGCCCTTGAACATGTCCTCGGAGAGCTTGGTGCGGAAGAGGATCTCACCCATCCACACGAAGAGCGGCAGCGCGGTGAGCGTCCACGACGAGAGCGAACCCCACACCGTCACCGCCATCGCGTCGCCGACGGGGCGCTGGGTGAAGAGCTCCATGCCGAGCCACGCCACGCCGAGAAGCGCGATGCCGATCCACAGGCCGCTGCCCAGCAGCAGGAAGAGGAACACGATCAGCAGGATCGTGATGAAGGCGTCCATCGCTATTCGATCGCCTTCAGCTCGTCGGCGCTCGCCGTGGGAAGCTCGCGGTGGCGCGCGAGGAGCACCAGGTCGTCGACCATCGCCACCAGCAGCACGATCGCGCCCGCCGCCATTCCCAGCTGCGGAATCCAGAGGGGGGTCGCGTCGTTGCCCTGGGACACGTCGTTGAAAAGCCGCGATTGCCACGCGAGGCGCGCGCTGTAGAAGGCGAGGATCGCGCAGAAGAAGGTTCCCGCGACGTGGCTCCACAAATCGAGCGGACGCCTCAGGCGCCCGCCGAATCGATCGAGGAACAGCGTCACGCGAATGTGCTCGCCGCGCTTGAGCGTGTGGGCGAGGGCGAGGAAGCTCGCCGCGGCCATGCAGTAGCCGGCATACGCGTCGGAGCCGCGCAGGTTGAAGCCCGCGAGGCGTCCCACCACGCTCGCGAGCACCATCGCGAGGATGCCGACCATGAAAAACGCCGCGAGGTATCCCGCGGCGTCGTAGAGCCTGTCGAGCGCCTTGCGCACTATTTGCGATACGCGTCGACGATCGCCTGTCCGTCCGCTCCCGCGGTCTTCATCCACTCGGCGGTCATGGTGTCGCCGATCTTCTTGAAATCGCTTTTCAGCTGCGCCGAAGGCTGCGCCACGTTCATGCCGTTCTTCGCGAGCTGCTCGAGGTACCACTGGTTCTTCTCTTCCGAGGTCTTCCACCCGCGCGCCTCGGCGTCGGCCGCGGCCTTGAGCAGCGCCTGCTGCGAAGGCTTGTCGAGCGCGTCGAACGCCTGCACGTTCACGAACACGACGTTCTTCGGAAGCCACGCCTGCGTGTCGTAGTAGTTCTTCACGACCTCCCACGCCTTGGTGTCGAAGCCCGTCGCGCCCGAGGTGATGTTGGCGTTCACGGCGCCGGTGGCGAAGGCCTGCGCGAGCTCTGCTACTTGGATGGTCACGGGCTGCGCGCCGGCGAGCTCGGCGATGCGCGAGGTGTACGGGTTGTACGTGCGCATCTTCAGGCCCTTCATGTCGGCGATCGAGGCGAGGGGCTTGGACGAATAGATGCCCTGGGGCGGCCACGGCACGGCGTAGAGGATCATGAGCCCCTGCTTGGCGAAGCGCTCGTCGAGGGCCTTCTTCGACGCCTTCCACAGCTTCGCGGCATCGGCGTAGCTCACGGCGAGGAAGGGCACCGAGTCGACGCCGAAGATCGGATCCTCGTTGGAGTATCCCGAGATGAGGATCTCGCCCATCTGCGCCTGGCCGCCCTGCACCGCCCGCTTGATCTCGGGCGCCTTGAAGAGCGAGGCGTTGGAATGCACGGTGATCTTGAGCTTGCCGCCCGTGGCCTTGTCGACGTCGGCGGCGAACTGGTTGATGTTCTCCGTGTGGAAGTTCGCCGTGGGATACGGCGTCGGCATGTCCCACTTCGTTTGCGCGAGCGCGGCGGCGCACGAGCTGGCGGCGACGGCCGCGATGAAAGCCTGGATGCGCTTCATGGTCATCTCCCTGGGTAGCGACCGAACCTAGCAAAGGCGCGGGTGCGTGTCAAAATGGGGTGGATCTCACGCAAGGATACGGGAAGCGCCGATGGATGCCGACGAACGCCGATCGAGATGGAGGAGCCCCGCCGTGCTGATCGCCGCCGCGCTCGCGATCGTGAGCGCGCGGGAAGCGCTCGCATCTGCGCATCCCGAGCAGTGGGAGCTGGCGAACGAGTATCCGGCGAGCTCGCTGCCCGGCGAAGGCGATGCGGATTTCGCGAGGCGCGTCGCGGAACGCTCCCGGGGCCGCCTCTCGATCGTGGCGATCGCGGATGCGAAGACGGGATACAAGTCACGCGAGCAGTTGAAGGCCGTGGCCGAGGGCAAGGTCGCGATGGCGGACACGTTCGCCGGAGCGATCGGCGATGACGAGGCGATCTTCGCCCTCTCGTCGCTGCCCTTCGTCGCGGGCGACCTCGCGCAGGCGCGCAGCCTCTACGAGGCCGCCCGGTCCGCCTATGAGCGCGCCTTCGCGCGCCACAACCAGAAGCTCCTCTACGCCACTCCCTGGCCGGCTTCCGGCCTGTGGACGAAGGCGCCGGTCGATTCCGCGGAGGCGCTCGCGAAGCTGCGCATCCGCGCCTACGACGGCACCGGCGCCGCTCTCTTCTCCCGTCTCGGCGCGAAGGCGAGCGTCGTTTCCTTCGCCGACCTCGCGCCCAAGCTCGCGAGCGGAGAGATCGACGCGGTGCTTTCGTCGGGGGACGGCGGCGCGGGGCGCAAGCTCTGGGAGCATCTGCCGCGCTTCACCGAGATCGACTATGCGATCCCGTTGAGCTTCACGACCGTGAACCTCGACAAGTGGAACT
>JADGRS010000385.1 GCA_017880705.1 Burkholderiales bacterium | reverse complement strand
AGATCGCGCCGGTGGAAGCGGCCGCCTTCGCCACCGAGCGCTTCCTGGTGGAGCTCGATAGGCTCGAGGAGCACTGCAGGCGCGAATTCAAAGGCGGCTCGAATCTCCTGCTGCGATCGCGCAAGTCGCTGGGCACGCTCTTCTTCGACACCGTCGCTCTGCAGGTGGTCCATGTCTTCGAGATCGCCGATCGGGAGACGCGCGCGTGGCTCACGGGCTTCATCCGGCCCCTCGAATCGCAGATCAATGCGTACCAGGATCAATCGAACGCCCGCATCGAAGGAATGGGACGGATCCAGAACGCCGAAGTCGATCTCCTCGACAAGCTCGAGGAGCTCAAGCGTCTCGCGGCCGAGGTCGGCGCCCAGCGCGAGCAATGCGAAGCGCACCAGCAGCGCCTCATGTCCCTGCTGGAAGTGGAGCGCGAGGCCTCGCTCGCGTGAGCGTCAGCCCGCCGCGGCCTTCTCGAGCATCAGCCCCCGGTACCTGTCGAGGAGCTGCTCGCGGGTTTCGACGTGCTGTGGATCGAGAGGGATGCAATCCACCGGGCACACCTCCCGACATTGCGGCCGATCGAAGTGGCCGACGCATTCCGTGCAGCGGCGCGGGTCGATCACGTAGATGTCGGGGCCCATCGAGATCGCGGCGTTCGGGCACTCGGGCTCGCACACGTCGCAGTTGATGCAGACATCGGTGATCGTGAGGGCCACGCTCAGTCGCCCAGCTCGCCGCGGCCGATCTTGACCTGCATCCGCTGCGCGGTTAGCGGGTGCACGAAGGCCGAGATGTCGCCGCCCAGCACCGCGATCTCGCGAACGATCGTCGCCGAGAGGAACAGGTACTTGTCGGAAGGCGTCAGGAAGAGAGTCTCCACGCCGGGCGCGAGCACGCGGTTCATCCCGGCGAGCTGGAACTCGTATTCGAAGTCGGACACCGCGCGCAACCCGCGGAGGATCACCGTGGCCGATTGCTCCTTCACGAACTGCGAGAGCAGGCCCGAGAAGCCGAGGACCGACACGTTCTTGTAGGGCTCGAGGACTTCGCTCGCTAGCGCTACGCGCTCGTCGAGCGAAAAGAACGGGCGCTTCGCCTGGCTGTGGGCCACGCCGACGACGACGTGGCCGAAGAGCCGCGAGGCCCGTTGAATCAGGTCCTCGTGGCCGTTCGTGATTGGATCGAAGGTCCCGGGATAGACCGCGCGCGTGATGGTCATGAAATGAGCTCGTAAAGGGCATAGCGTACCGCCCCGGCGCGATCTTCGCGCACCAGGCGCCCCCATTCGGGCGGCGGGAGCGCGGCACCGCTCTCGACGTACACGCGCGCGCCGGCTTGGAGCCGGTCCCGCAGCTCCGCCATCGCGCGAACCGCGAGGTCGCTCGCGAAAGGCGGATCGATGAACGCGATGTCGAATTTCTCCGGGGTCCTGCGCAGGTAGGCGATGGCATCCGAGACGACGATCTCGATGCCCTCGGCCTCGAGGATACGCGCCGATTCGCGAAGCGCCGCGGCGACGTCGCGATCGCTCTCGACCAGGACTACACGGGACGCGCCCCGCGACATCGCCTCGAATCCAAGAGCTCCGCTGCCCGCGAAAAGGTCGAGGCAGGCGAGGCCGTCGAGGCGTTGGCCCAGCCAGTTGAAGAGCGTCTCGCGGACGCGATCGGGCGTGGGACGCAGGCGAGCGGCGGGTGGGAACCTCACGAGCCGGCTGCGCCATTTGCCGGCGATGATGCGAACGCGGTTGCGCCCGGCCGGCGCGCCGCGCTGTCCTCCTGCGCTCGAAGCGCCCGGGGAGCGTCGCATGGCGGTCATCGTGCGGCGGATCATACCGTAAAATATTCGCTCTCCCGCCCCACGGCCACGCCTTCGGCCGCAATCATGCCTCCCCTGTTTTCGAAGAAGACTCCCAGCGAAGCCGCCGCCGGCTCCGGCCTCAAATCGTTCCTGCGCAAGGATCTCGAGCTCACTCGCGAGAGATGGCGGGGCGCGCTCGGGGTCCTTCGGGCGAGGCCGAAGATCGACGAGAGTCTCTACGAGGAGCTCGAGTCCCAGCTTCTATCGGCCGACGTCGGCGTCGCGGCGACCCAGGGTCTCATCGAGAGTCTGCGCAAGGCGCAGCGCGACAAGCGCCTCGAGGACGCCTCGCAGCTCGAGGGGGAGCTGAAGAGCGCGCTGATCGCTCTCTTGCGCCCGCTCGAGAAGCCGCTCCCCGCGGATCCCCCGCGACCGTTCGTGATCCTCCTCGCCGGCGTGAATGGCGCGGGCAAGACCACCACCATCGCCAAGCTCACGCGTCTCTTTCAGGGCGAGGGAAAGTCGGTGCTCCTCGCCGCGGGCGACACGTTCCGGGCCGCGGCGCGGGAGCAGCTGATGGAGTGGGGACGGCGCCATGACGTGACGGTAATCTCGCAGGACAAGGGTGACTCGGCGGCGGTGATCTTCGATGCGATCCAGTCGGCGCGCGCCAAGGCGATCGACGTGGTCCTCGCCGACACCGCGGGACGCCTCACGACACAGCCCCATCTCATGGAGGAAATCCGCAAGGTGAAGCGCGTCATGTCGAAAGCCGACGCGTCGGCGCCCCATGAAACGTGGCTGGTGCTCGACGCGAACACCGGCCAGAACGCCGTGCGGCAGGTGAAGGCGTTCGACGAGGCG
This sequence comes from Burkholderiales bacterium, assembly GCA_017880705.1. Taxonomy (GTDB): domain Bacteria; phylum Pseudomonadota; class Gammaproteobacteria; order Burkholderiales; family Usitatibacteraceae; genus Usitatibacter. Next base: position 711 of record JADGRS010000385.1, on the reverse strand, counting down.
CTGCAATTGACGGGCCTCATCGTGACCAAGCTCGACGGAACCGCGAAGGGCGGCGCCATCGCCGCGATCGCCCGCGAGCATCCCGTTCCCATCCGCTTCATCGGCATAGGCGAAAAGGCCGAAGACCTGCGCCCCTTCGTCGCGGCGGACTTCGTCGAGGCGCTCTTCGCGTGATCAAGTTTTCCTCCGTCGCGAAGCGCTATCCCGGTGGGCACGAGGCGCTTCGCGGCGTCAGCTTCGAGATCGCGACGGGCGAGATGGTCGCCGTCACCGGCCGCTCCGGCGCAGGAAAATCGACGCTCCTCAAGCTCGCCGCGGGCATCGAGCGCGCCTCGAGCGGAACGGTGGTGGTGCAGGGGCAGAACCTCGGCACCTTGGGGGAAACCGCGCTCGCGGTGCTTCGCCGCCGCATCGGCTTCGTCTTCCAGGACCACAAGCTTCTCTTCGATCGCAACGCGTTCGAGAACGTCGCGCTTCCCCTGCGCGTCGCGGGGTTCGCGCGCGACGAGATCGGCCGGCGCGTGCGTGCCGCGCTCGACAAGGTGGGGCTCCTCGCGCGCGAGAAGGCGGCCCCCGTCGCGCTCTCCGGAGGCGAGCAGCAGCGCCTCTGCATCGCGCGCGCGATCGTCAACCGGCCCGCGATACTGATCGCCGACGAACCCACGGGAAACCTCGACGCCGAATACGCGGGAGCGATCCTCGATCTCTTCG
>JADGRS010000384.1 GCA_017880705.1 Burkholderiales bacterium | reverse complement strand
GCTGGCGAGCTCGGCGAGGCGCACCGCCTGGCGCTTGATGTCCGCCTCGAAGTCGCCCACGTATTCGCACTTGAACGTGAGGATTTGGAAGGGATCGCGCGTTGCGGGATCGTCGCGAACCGCCCCGACCACCGCGAGGAGGTAGCGCCCCACGCCCGCGAGGGGGTCCCCGGGGGAGTGGAGCATCGCCTCGTTCAGCACGTCCATCAGCGGCAGGCGAACCTGCTCGCGCATCGACTGGAAGAGGGCGCCCTTGTCCTTGAAATGGCCGTAGATCGCCCCGCGCGTCACGCCCGCGGCGACGGCGATCTGCTCCAAGCTGGTCTGCGACACGCCGCGCCTGGCGAACACGCGGCGCGCGGCGAGCACGATGCTGCGGCGCGTCTTGAGGGAGTCTTCCTTCGAGCGGCGCATGGACGGCCCCCGTATTTGGATACAGTCATGATTGTATATATAATCGGGATCCCCAGCAGAGGCGATCGCGTTCCATCCCATGAAATCCTTTCCCGCCGCGGGTGCGCTTCGCTCGCTCGTCGTCGCCCTTGCCGTGTCGCTGGCCACCCTCGCGGGCTGCAATTCCAAGGGTACTGCGCCCGCCGCGGCGCCCGCGGCCGTTCCCGCCAGGGTCCTCGAGGTGCAGCCGCGCAGCGTCCCCATCGTGGTCGAGGGCGTGGGGCAGGTCGAGGGCTCGAAGGAAGTCGAGGTCCGCGCCAAGGTTTCCGGCACCCTCAAGAAGACCCTATACAAGGAGGGCGAGGTGGTGACGCCGGGGACGACGCTCTTCCAGATCGATCCGGAGCCCTTCGAGATCGCGCTCGTCCAGGCGCGCTCGCAGCTCGCCCAGGAAGAGGCGCGCAACGAGCAGATGCGCCGCGAGGCCGCGCGCATGAAGGATCTCATCGGGCAGCGCGCCATCAGCCAGAAGGAGCTCGACGACGCGCAGTCCAACGCGAAGCTCTCCGACGCGTCGCTGCAATCGGCGCAGTCCCGCGTGAAGGAGGCCGAGCTCAATCTCTCCTATACGAAGGTGGATGCGCCCGTGGGAGGCGTGACCGGTCGCTCGCAGCATTCCGACGGCAGCCTCATCTCCACCACCGGGGCCGACGGACTCCTCACGACGCTGAGCCAGATGGACCCGGTGTGGGTGCGCTTCAGCCTCTCCGAATCGGATCTCGCGAAGCTGCCCGGTGGCAGGCTCACGCGCAACTCCAATCCCGACATCCGTCTGGTGCTCCCCGACGGGTCGATCTACCCGGTCACGGGCCACCTCAACTTCACCGCCTCGCAGATCGACCCGAAGCTGGCGACGATGCAGCTTCGCGCCGAGTTCCCCAACGGGAAGTCGGGCCTGCTCCCGGGGCAGTTCGTCCGCGTGCAGCTCGTCGCCGGCAAGCGCGACAACGTCTTCCTAGTGCCCCAGATCGCCGTCACGCAGACCGAGACCGGCTACCTGCTCTTCGTGCTCGACAAGGAGGGCAAGGCGCAGCTTCGCCCGGTGAAGGTGGGCGACTGGGTCGGCAAGGACTGGACGATCCTCGAAGGTCTCGCCCAGGGCGACAAGGTCGTCGTCGACAACCTCATGAAGCTGCGGCCGGGCGCGGCGGTGGCGCCCGTGACCGGCTCGTGAAGCACCGCAATTTCTTCGTCGAGCGCCCGATCTTCTCGGGCGTGATCGCGATCATCATCACGCTCGCCGGCCTGGCGGCGTCCCAGGTGCTGGGCGTGGCGCAGTACCCCGAGATCGCGCCTCCCACCGTGACCATCACGGCGAACTATCCGGGCGCGAGCGCCGAGACCCTCGCCCGCACCGTGGCGGCTCCCATCGAGGAGCAGCTGTCCGGCATCGAGAACCTCATCTACTTCAACTCGAGCTCCGCCTCCAACGGCACGCTCACCATCACCTGCACGTTCGAGGTCGGCACCAACATCGACCTCGCGACCATCAACGTGAGCAACCGCGTGAAGATCGCCGAGCCGCGCCTGCCCGACGACGTGCGCCGCACCGGCGTGCTCGTGCAGAAGCGCTCCGTCGACATCCTCATGGTGGTGGGCCTGCGCTCGAACGACCCGCGCTACGACCAGCTCTACCTCAGCAACTACACCACGCTCAACGTGCTCGACCCGCTGAAGCGCATCCCGGGCGTGGCCGACGCGTTCATCTTCGGCGCGCGCGACTACTCGATGCGCGTGTGGCTCAAGCCCGACGTGATGGCGCGCTTCGGGGTGACCACGAGCGACGTCGCCAATGCCCTGCGGGCACAGAACGCGCAGTTCGCCGCGGGCAAGATCGGGCAGGAGCCGACGCCCGAGGACCAGGCCTTCACGTACACCGTGACCACGCACGGGCGCCTCGTGGATCCGGAGGAGTTCGGCAACATCGTCCTGCGCGCCAACGGCCCCTCCGGCGCGCTGCACCTGAAGGACGTGGCGCGCCTTGAGCTCGGCGCGCAGGCCTACGACGCCTTCACGCGCGTGGACGGCAAGCCCACCACCGGCGTGCCCGTGTTCCTGCAATCCGGCGCCAACGCGCTCGCCGTGAACACAGCGGTGCGCGCGAAGATGGACGAGCTCGCCAAGAGCTTCCCCGATGGCGTGGAGTACATCGTCGGCTTCGACACCACGCGGGTGGTGAAGGCTTCCATCCACGAGGTCGTGATGACGCTGATGGAGGCCGCCGCCCTCGTGATCCTCGTGGTGTTCGTGTTCCTGCAGAGCTGGCGGGCGACCTTGATCCCCGTGATCGCCGTGCCGGTGTCGCTGATCGGCGCCTTCGCGGGGCTATACCTCTTCGGCTTCACCATCAACACCATGACGATGTTCGCCATCGTGCTCGCGACCGGCATCGTGGTCGACGACGCGATCGTCGTGCTCGAGAACGTCGAGCGGCTCATGGCCGAAAAGAAGATGAGCCCCTTCGAGGCGTCCATCGAATCGATGCGGGAGGTGACCGGGGCCATCATCGCGATCGAGCTCGTGCTCTGCTCGGTCTTCATACCCGTGGCGTTCCTCGGCGGCATCGCCGGGCGGCTCTACCAGCAGTTCGCGGTGACGGTCGTGACGGCGGTGCTGATCTCGGGCCTCACGGCGCTGACGCTCACGCCCGCGATGTGCGCGATCCTCCTGAAGCGCACCCACGAGGAGAATCGCCTCTTCCGGCCGTTCAACCGCGGGTTCGCGTGGCTTTCCGAGAAGTACAACCACGGCATCGGCCGCGTGCTCCATCACCGCGTGGTCGGGCTCATCGCGTTCGGCGTCATCATGGTGGCCGTCGCCGCGTTCTTCCGCTTCCTTCCGTCGAGCTTCGTGCCGATCGAGGACCAGGGCTTCCTCTACGGCTCGATCATCCTGCCCGACGGCTCGACGCTCACGCGCACCG
>JADGRS010000075.1 GCA_017880705.1 Burkholderiales bacterium | reverse complement strand
TGGGCTACGAGCTCGCCCTCGAAGCAGCCGCCCGCGCGCTTTCCCGGAAGGCGTGACCATGGACCTGCGCAAGCTGAAGAAGCTGATCGACCTCGTCCAGGAGTCGGGCATCGGGGAGATCGAGATCACCGAGGGCGAGGAGAAGGTGCGCATCAGCCGCCAGGCCCCGGGGGGCGCCCAGGTGCTCATGGCGGCGTCGGGCATGCAGCCGATGGCCTACGGCGCGCCGGCGCCGATGGCCGAAGCCGCGCCCGCCGCACCCCCGGAGCCGAAGGGCCACCAGCTGAAGTCACCGATGGTGGGCACGTTCTACCGCGCGCCGTCGCCTGGCGCGCCGTCCTTCATCGAGGTGGGGCAGTCGGTCACCAAGGGCCAGACGCTCTGCATCATCGAGGCCATGAAGCTTCTGAACGAGATCGAATCGGACGCGACCGGGACGGTGACGGCGATCCTCGTGGAAAACGGTCAGCCCGTCGAATACGGCCAGCCGCTCTTCCTCATCGAGTAGATAGCGCGCCATGTTCGAGAAGATCCTGATCGCGAATCGGGGTGAGATCGCGCTGCGCATCCAGCGCGCCTGCCGCGAGATGGGGATCAAGACGGTCGCGGTCCATTCGGAGGCAGATGCCGACGCGAAATACGTCATGCTCGCCGACGAGTCGGTTTGCATCGGCCCGGCTCCCTCGCGCGACAGCTATCTCAACATTCCCGCGATCATCAGCGCCGCCGAGGTCACGGACGCGCAGGCGATCCATCCGGGCTACGGGTTTCTGTCCGAGAACGCCGACTTCGCCGAGCGCGTCGAGAACTCCGGCTTCGTCTTCATCGGGCCGCGCGCCGATTCGATTCGCACGATGGGCGACAAGATCCAGGCGAAGATTACGATGAAGAAGGCCGGGATCCCCTGCGTGCCGGGTTCCGAAGGCGCGCTGCCGGACGATCCCAAGGAGATTCGCCGGCTCGCGGCCGCGGTCGGCTATCCGGTGATCATCAAGGCCGCCGGCGGCGGCGGCGGTCGCGGCATGCGGGTGGTGCACACCGAGGCGGCGCTGGTGAACGCGGTAACGATGACCAAGACCGAGGCGCAGAACGCGTTCAACAATCCCACCGTCTACCTCGAGAAGTTCCTCGAGAACCCGCGCCACATCGAGATCCAGGTTCTCGCCGACGAGCACAAGCAGGCGATCTACCTCGGCGAGCGCGATTGCTCGATGCAGCGCCGCCACCAGAAGATCATAGAGGAAGGGCCCGCGCCCCTGGTGAAGCCGCGCCTCATCGAGCGGATCGGCGAGCGTTGCGCCGAGGCGTGCCGCAAGATGGGCTACCGCGGCGCCGGAACGTTTGAATTCCTCTACGAGAAGGACGAGTTCTACTTCATCGAGATGAATACGCGCGTGCAGGTCGAGCATCCGGTGACCGAGCTCATCACGGGCGTGGACATCGTGCAGGAGCAGATTCGCGTGGCCGCGGGCATGAAGCTCAAGTACCGGCAGAAGGACATCGTGAAGAAGGGCCACGCGATCGAGTGCCGGATCAACGCCGAGAACCCCTACACGTTCGTGCCGTCGCCCGGGCGGATCACGCAATATCACGTTGCCGGCGGCCCCGGCATCCGCTACGACTCGCACTGCTACGCCAACTACTACGTGCCGCCCCACTACGATTCGCTCATCGGCAAGCTCATCGCATACGGCGACACGCGCGAGCAGGCGATCGCGCGCATGCGCGTGGCGCTTTCCGAAATGGTGATCGAGGGCATCCAGACCAACATCCCGCTGCACCAGGAGCTCATGAACGACGCCGCGTTCATCCGCGGCGGGGTGAGCATCCACTACCTCGAGGAAAAGATCGCGGCGCTGAAGTCGATCTGATCGGGCGCGCGGCACGATGGCAGGAGGGAGACAAGACGTGGCGTGGCAGCGGGTCGATCTCGTCGTCGAGGGAGGGGAGGCCGAAGCGCTCGCCGATGCCCTGGAGGAAGGGGGCGCGATCTCCAGCGAGATCTCGGACGCCGACGCCGGAACGCCGACGGAGCGCGCGATCTTCGGCGAGCCCGGCGCCGATGCGGCGCTCTGGCCACGCACCCGCGTGAGCGCGCTGTTCCGTCCCGACGCGCCGCTCGCGCGCATCGTCGACAGGGCCCTCGAGCGCTGCTCCATCACGGCGCTTGCCGCCGCCTCGCTCTCTCGCGTCGAGGACGAGGACTGGGTGACGCTCACGCAGCGCCAGTTCGCCCCGATCCGCGTCGGGGAGCGCCTGTGGATCGTTCCGACGTGGCACGACCCTCCCGAGCCCGGCGCCATCAACATCGCGCTGGATCCGGGCGCGGCGTTCGGCACCGGCAGCCATCCCACGACGCGGCTGTGCCTCGCCTGGCTCGAGAAGAACGTCGCGGCCGGCGACACGGTGCTCGACTACGGTTGCGGTTCCGGAATCCTCGCGATCGCGGCGCTCAAGCTCGGCGCGACGACGGCAACCGGCGTCGACATCGATCCGCGCGCGCTCGAAGCGGCGCGCTACAATTCACAGCGCAACGGCGTGGCGCTCGAAGTGATGACTGCGCAAGGCGCACTCCCGCGCGCGGCCCGGATCACGGTCGCCAACATACTCGCCAACCCTTTGCGAATGCTCGCGCCGATCCTCGCTTCACTCACGCAGCCCGGTGGACTCATCGCCCTTTCGGGAATCCTCGACGAGCAGGCGGACGAAGTCTGCCGGGCGTACGCGCCATGGTCGCGACTTGCCGTGAGCGCACGCCAGGACGGCTGGGTCCTCCTCGCCGGAAGGAAGGAGCGCTAGCCGATGCTCGTCACCACTTGCACGCAGTGCCGCTCCCGCTTTCGGGTGACGCCCACGCAGCTGAACGCCAAGCAGGGGCAGGTGCGGTGCGGGCGTTGCCATGGCGTCTTCAACGGATTCGAGGCGCTGGAGCGTTTCCCCGACGACGACACCGGCGCGCGCCTGCTCGCGGCACGCGAAGCGGCGGAGCGCGCGGCGGGGATTTCGCCCCCGATCGAGGGGCTGGATTTCGACGAGCTGCCGGATATCGAGACCCTGCAGTCGCCTGTCACGCCTTCCCAGGAAGATGCGACACCGTTCGTCGAGGCGCCCGCGCCGGTCCCGTCGACTCCGCCGGCGCCACGACGGCCCGGGCCTCGAACGCCCCCCGCGGACGTCGCCCTGCCGCCCCTAGTGCGCGCCGAGCCTCCGGCCCGCGCGTGGGCATTCGGCGCCGCGCTGCTCTGCCTCGTATTCGCCGCCGAGCTCGCGTACGCCTATCGGGGAAATCTCGCGCAACGCTATCCGGTGGTGCGGCCCTATCTCGAAAGCGCTTGCGCGGCCGCGGGTTGCACGGTCTCGTGGGCTCGCGAAGACGCGATGCTGAAGCTCGAGGACTCGGAGCTTCTCGAAGTCCCGGGCAAGCCCACCGAGATCGCGCTCGGTGCCCACATCCGCAACCTCGCGCAGGTCGCCGAGGAATATCCGCACCTCGAGCTCACGTTGACGGATCTCACGGGCCAGGCCGCGATCCGCCGCGTGTTGCGACCGACCGATTACCTCGGCCGGCCGGTGGGCGCGGGCGAGACGATTGCGCCGGGCGCCGAGCTCAGCGTGCAGCTTCGCCTCGAGACGCCGCGCATCAAGGCGACGGGCTACGAGCTGCTGCTCTTCTATCCCTGAAGGGGGGCGGGCGCTTCCGCGCGCAGGCTCGTCAACATCGTGTCCACCGCGCGGTCGACGATCGACGCGTCGTCGATGATCTTCACCTCGCCCAGGCGCAGCTGCTGCGCGAGCGCTTCGGGAGAAATCGAAACCGCCGCGTTGGGCGAGCTCGGATTGGTGAACAGATAGACGCCCTTGTTGGGGCTGATCCAGGTGAGTCGCGCGCGCGCGTGCCCTCCGCCTTCCCTCGCGAATTCGACCCAGGTGCCGCGCTGGAGGTTGGTCCAGACGCCGGTTCGCGTGAAGACATTGCGTACCGCCCCGCCGCGCGGCGCGCGCAGGCGGATCTCCTCGACCTGGACGCCGCCGGCGGGAATCACGGCGCGCTCGATCGAAGGGTCCTGGCTCACGACCACCGGCGCCGGCTCGGCGACGACCGCGAGGCCGCGCATCCCCGCCTTCACCGCCATCGCGTGGCAATCGACGAGCACGCCGAGGAAAGCGCCGCGACCCTTCGCGTCGAGCTCGCCGCGCACGAGGCCTTCGTGCAGCGTGCGCAGCATGCCAGGCAGCATCGTGATGAGGCGCTTGCGGTCATCCGGGGTGACCTTCGGCTCGACGCTCCACAGCAGGTCCTCCATCCCGAGGAGCATCGCCTGCCACGCGGCCGAGCCCTCGCCTTCGGAACGATGCACGCGCGCGAGCGAGCGCACCCACGTTTCGTTGAGCATCTCCCGCACCGCCGGAGGCACGCCCGCGCGCGACTCGAGGCGGCGCCCGATCTCCTGCTCGGCGACCTCGCGCGCGATCTCGTCGCGCTCGCGCTCCTCGATCAGGCGCGCCGATCGCTCGACAATGACGCCCTCGGCGCTTTTCTGCTGCTCGATGAACGCGGCGACGCGCTGAGCCATCTCTTCGAAGAGCGCGAGGTCGGTCTCGAATTCGGCGAGCACGCGATCGACCACTCCCTCGATCATCGCGAGCGCGGGGCTTTCGCGCGAGCTCCCCTCGTCCACCCCGATGGCGGACTGCGCGAGCAGGTCCAGGAGCCGGCGCGCCGGGTGCGCCTTCGAGGAAAAGAAGCTCTTGTCGAGGAGCGCGACCTTGAGAGTGGGAATCTGCAGGCGGCCCAGCAGCGCCTTCGCGCTCGAGGGGATGTGCGAATCCTCGAAGATGTTGTCGAAGAGCATCGCGATGATGTCGATCGTCATCGCGTCGACCGTCCCGAGCGTGGCGCTCTGGGGCGCGGCCTTGATGCGCCTCACCACGTTCATGAGCGCCCCATCCTCCATCCCCGACGCGGGCTCGCGATGCATGCGCGTGAGCTCGCTTACGAACGAAGAAGGCACCGTCGGCTGGGCCGATGCGGACCCGGGCGCGGTCGGCCACGAAGCCATCCCCGCAGGCGAGCCGCCCTGTTGCGCCGATCCCGATCCTTGCGCGGGACCCGTTGGCCCCAGGAGCTGCGCGAGCGCCGCGAGAATGTCGCCGTCGGCCGCGGGCCCCCCGGGCTGCGCCGGCGCCGTGCCATGTCCCGCACCTTGACCCGCGGCCCTCTTCGGAGCGGGCTTGGACGCGGCCGCGATCATCGCGCGCGGCACTCCCGGGCGCACGTCGGGCAGGATGCGGCGCTCGACGAGGTGGGAATTCATATCGTGGTAAATGCGCTGCACCTCGCCTTCGGCGTAGCTTTCGAGTTGCCGCAGGAGCGTCATGCGCACCTTCTGTCCCGCCTCGATCTGGTTGCACGCATTCTTCAGCGCGGCGCAGATGGCGGCGGGGCTCATGGGATTCGCGTCGTCCTCGAGCTCGGGCCGCTCGAGAAGGAAACCCATGCGCTGGCTGAGCGCCATGAGCTCTCCCTCGCACGAGGCCTTGAGCTTGCTCGACATCTCGCGCATCGCGAGGGTCTCCTCGAGATCCTCTTCATTCACCAGGGAGAGCTCCCCCACGCGAGCCGCGACCGCAACGGGCGTTTGGTCTCCGCATTTGCGATTGAAGAGCTCGACGAAGTGCCGCCCGAAGGCCGACTCGATCAAGGTGCGCTTGTCGCGCGCCTGCGCGCGCGCGTCGAGATACATGTTCTGGGATTCGCGGTCGAGCGCCTTTTCGGCGAGCTCAAAGAGATCGTCCTCGACCCGATCGAGCATTCCGGAGAGCGCCCGGGCCATCTGCGTAAGGGCGAGCTCGCGGCAACCGGCGAGCATGTCCGCCGATTCCTTGCGGGACAGTCGTCCCCGCGCACGTGCATCGCCGATGGCGATCACATTGCCGGATGGAGCTTGCGCCATGGTGCACCGCCTTTCTGGCAATCCCGCTGTCGTAGGGCGGTGAGGCCCCTTAGACCGGAAATTTTGCGTCCCCACCTTTCGATGGGTTTGCCCTGTTTCAGAAACGTGCGCCGACAGGGATTACTATCGGCCGGTCATATGGGACCGCCGGCCTCGAAACCCGATGCAGCACGCTCAGCTTCGCTGTTACGTTTGCAATGGTCAATGCCGCTCGTCGGCGTTTTGATACCGCACGTCCTCCGGGGTGAGCGCTTCCTGCGCCGATATAATCGCGCCATGACCACTCTCGTGTGCGGCTCCCTGGCCTACGACACCATCATGGTGTTCCCGGACCAGTTCAAGAAGCTGATCCTCCCCGATCAGATCCATATCCTCAACGTTTCGTACATGGTGCCCGACATGCGGCGCGAATACGGCGGAACGGCGGGAAACATCGCGTACAACCTGAAGCTCCTCGGCGAGGAATGCCACCTGATGGCGACCGTGGGTCACGATTTCGGGCCGTACGAAGAGCGCCTGGACGGGCTGTCGATTTCCAGCCGCCACGTGCTCACGCTCGAAGATCAGTTCACCGCGCAGGCCTTCATCACGACCGATATCGACGACAACCAGATTATCGCGTTCCATCCCGGCGCCATGTCGTTCTCCCACCGCAATCTCGTTGCAGACGCCGAGGACGTGACGCTCGGCATCGTGTCGCCCGACGGGCGCCAGGGAATGATCGAGCACGCGCGCGATCTCGCGGCCGCGGGAATCCGCCACGTGTTCGACCCCGGCCAGGGCCTGCCGATGTTCTCCGGGCCGGAGCTCCTCGGGCTCATGGCCGGCGCCGCCGCGCTCACGGTGAACGATTACGAGGCCCGCGTTGTCGAGCAGAAGACGGGCAAGGGCATCGCGGAGCTGGCGGCTATGATGGAGGCGGTCGTGGTCACGCGGGGGGCGGAGGGCTCGACCGTCCTCACGGGCGGGCGCCGCATCGACGTGCCGGCCGTGAAGGCCGAGAGCGCGGTGGATCCGACGGGCTGCGGAGATGCATATCGCGCCGGGCTCCTCCATGGCATGGGGCGCGGCTGGAGCTGGGAGAAAGCGGCCCGTCTCGCTTCGTTGATGGGCTCGCTCAAGATCGCGCATCGCGGCGGCCAGAACCACCGCCCCGCGCGCGAAGAGATCGCACAACGCTTCCGCGAGGCGTTCGCGGAAGCACTTTGAGAGGAGAAGGAAATGACGAGATCGAAATGGTTTGCACCGGCCGCGCTGGGAATGCTCCTGGCCGGCGGTTGCGCGTATCCCGGCGGCGCGGGCGACTATCGCGCATACGAGACGCGCGGAGAGCAGTCGGTGCGTTTCGGCGTCGTGGAATCGGTGCGCGAAGTGCACATCGATCCGCGTGATACCGGAGTCGGCACAGCGTCCGGAGCGGTCCTGGGCGGCCTCGCGGGCAGCAACGTGGGCGGCGGCAACGGGCAGATCGCCGGAGCGATCGGCGGAGCAATCCTGGGCGGGATCATCGGCCAGAACGTCGAGAGATCGGCGAACGAGCGGCGCGGTGTCGAAGTGACGGTGCTGCTCGATTCAGGCAGGTACATCGCCGTGGTGCAGGAAGCCGACGAGGCGTTCCGCGCCGGCGATCGCGTGCGCATTCTGTCCGGGCGCGGCGGCATCACGCGCGTCACGCATTAACGACGCGATTCGTCCGGTCAGGATCCTGCGCTGGACGCGAATGGCGGGGCACGCCGCGGTGGCGGCGATGCTCCTGCGCTTTGCCTATCCCCGCATGGGCGCCGCGCGAAAGCGCGCGGTCACTAAGTGGTGGTCCTCGAAGCTCCTGCGCATCCTCAACGTAAGCGCACACGTCGAAGGCGGCGTACCCGATGAAGGCGATCGCGCGGCGATGGTCGCCGCGAACCACGTCTCGTGGCTCGACATATTCGTGATCTCGAGCGCCCGGCCGACGCGATTCATCGCCAAGAGCGAGATCCGCGATTGGCCCATCGCGGGATGGATCGCCGAGGAAGCGGGCACGCTCTTCATGCGCCGCCACGAGTGGCGCGACACCGCACGCACCACGGAAAGGGTTCACGCCGCCCTCGCAGGCGGCGATTGCGTGGGCCTCTTCCCCGAGGGGATCACCACCGAGGGCGACACGCTGCTCAAGTTCCACAGCTCGCTCTTCGAGGCCGCCGTGGGCAACGCGGCCCACGTCTATCCCGTCGCGATCCGCTATGAAACGCCACACGGCGGCCCGTGCCGAGAAGTTTCCTTCGTCGGCGAGCGCACGTTCATGCAATCGCTTGCGCTCATCATCCGGCAGCGCGAGGTGATCGTGAGAATCGATTTCGCGGAGCCGATCGATGCCGAGCGCGCCACCCGGCGCGACGTCGCGGCTCAAACCCGAGCGCGAGTGGCTAGTCTTCTCGGCCTTGAGACTGGGGGCATGGGACCTGCAGGATCTTCCGGTCCCCGAGGCTCACCGCGCTGAGCTTGCGGCCCCACACGCAGCCGCTGTCCAGCCCGAGCAGATTCGGGCGCGTGGTGAGGCCCAACGCCGACCAGTGCCCGAAGATCACCGTATGGTCGGCACTCAGGCGTCCGGGCATGTCGAACCACGGCGTGAGTCCTTCGTCCGCGTCGCCCGGCTCGCCCTTGAACTCGAGCGCCATCGCGCCGTCGGGCGCGCACAACCGCAGCCGTGTCATCGCGTTGACGATCACGCGCAGGCGCTCGACGCCGGCGAGGCCGTCGTCCCACCGGTCGGGATCGTCGCCGTACATCTTCTCGAGGAGCGCGCGATAGTCGGGTGCGCGCAGGCGCGATTCCACTTCGGCGGCGAGCGCGCGAGCGCGCGGCACGCTCCACTGCGGCAGGAGTCCCGCGTGCACCAGCGCGAATCCCCCTTCGACATGCATGAGAGGGCGGTGCCGCAGCCATTCCAGCAGCTCGGCGCGATCGGGCGCCTCGAGGACCGCGTCGATCGTGTCGCGCTTCCTGCGCTTCTCGATGCCTTCGCCGACGCACAGCAAGTGAAAGTCGTGGTTGCCGATCACCGTGACCGCGGAGTCGCCGAGCGACTTGACGAAGCGAAGGCAGGCAAGCGAGTCGGGGCCGCGATTGACGAGATCGCCGACGAACCACAGGCGATCTCGAGAAGGGTCGAACTTCAGCGAATCCACGAGCCTCGCAAGGGGCTCGTAGCATCCCTGCAGGTCGCCGATCGCGTAGGTGGCCAGGTTACTTCGCCGCGGCGACCATGTAGTCGACTACGGCCTTCACGTCGGCGTCGGCGAGCGCGGGGTTGCCCCCTTTCGGCGGCATCGCGCCCTTGCCCTTCAGCGCGCTCGCGTAGAGCGCCTCGATCCCAGTCTTGATGCGCGGCGCCCAGGCGGCCTTGTCGGCGAACTTCGGCGCGCCGGCCACACCCGCTCCATGGCAAACGCTGCACACCGCGTCGAAGGTCGCCTTGCCTGCGGCCGGCGAAGGCGCCTTGCCGGCGGCGGGAGGAATTGTCACCGACGCGACGGGCGCGGGCGTTGCCGCGGCCGCGGGCGCGGCCTGATCGACGACCAGCTGGGCCGCGGGGGCGAGGCGCTTGGCAACGTTCGCCGAAGACATCGCCGGATCGTCCTGCATCGAGCGCGAGCCATGGGAGCCGACCGCGAACTGCGCGAGGAGGACGATGCCCACGATCAACGCGGCGGCGCCGACCACGATCCCGATCGCGAGCCTGACCGGATGGGTCTCGATGTTGTCCTCGATCGGATCATGGTGAGGTTCGTGATCGGCCATGTGTTCCTCGGTTCGACGCTCGGGCGCGGAAAATGAACCGCGAATTATAGCCTTTCCTCTGCGCGAGACCGCCCTTTGATCTAGAATCCGATACCTACGCGCCCGTAGCTCAGCTGGATTAGAGTACTGCCCTCCGAAGGCAGGGGTCGCACGTTCGAATCGTGTCGGGCGCGCCAAATTCGATGCCGATCATCCGCTCCGCCAGCGGCGCGCAGCGCGTGTTTATCGTTAGCGCCGCGGCCTTCCTCCTCGTCGCGCCCTTTCCGTCTTCCGCGGGCTGGCGCGTGTTTTTTCTCGTCTGCGCGTTGGCCGCGCTCGCGTGGCAGGCGGCGAAAGGCGCACAGCCCCTGGATCTCGCGCGGATGCCGCGACCCTTCGTCCTCGCGGTGCTCGCTTGGCTGGCGCTCGCCGTCGCATCCCTCGCCTGGAGCGTCGATCCCGGCTACACGGAACAGGAGTTGCGGCGGGAACTCCTGTACGGCGCTCTTGCCTTCATCGTCTTCTTCGCCGGCACGAGGACCGCGAAGCATCTCCACCTGTGGCTGCGGATGCTGCTGGTCGCGACGATCGTCCTGGGAATCGGCGAGTG
>JADGRS010000383.1 GCA_017880705.1 Burkholderiales bacterium | reverse complement strand
CACCACGACCTGCTCCATTTGAGCGCTAACGACCGAGTTGAGCGGCCGGCCACCACCGCTGTGCCGCGGTCAGACGCGGCCCACCATGCCTCACGGTCCACTCGAACGCGTTGTTAGCTGGCATGACTTCCGATGAACCAGAATGCTGCGCCGAATACCACGATTGCGATTAGAACCGCGCTAGTACAACGGATAACCGCAACTCTAACGCGGGACTGCTCGGCACCTCGTGTTGGGTCGGGATTGTTCCCGCGAGCCAGGAGATACGCCTCGGCGGCTGGCGCAAGGACGAAGTACACGACCGCAGCAACCACGAGCGTGGACCCGGCTCTCAGCGATAGCCCCGCCACCGCAGCGATTGCCGCGGCAATGAGGCCGATGAGTACAACGGCCAGCGCTTGCCTCGATCGTTTTCCCATGCCAGCTAACAAGACAGGGCATTCTCGCCATGATTGAAGCCATTCTCGACGCATAAAAATGGACGGTCAACCGTATGCGCTTGATGTGACGCCGCGAATTCGGAGTCGCCGGCCAGAACCCTCCATTCCCACCTCTGTCCAAGAGGCGTGAACGCTACCGACCCCACCCATCCGAAGCCATCCCACCGCTTGCGAAATGCGGTCGTCGGCGTCGCGATCGCTGTAGGACTTTATGCCATCGTCGGGGGGCTTCTCGCGCCGCCGCTCGTGAAGAAGGTCATTTCCGACAAGGCCCGCGAAAAGCTCGGCCGGGTCGTCGTGATCGACGACCTCACCTTCAATCCCTTCACGCTGGCCGCCACCGCCAAGGGCTTCCGGATCATGGAGGCCGACGGCAAGACGCCTTTCGCGACGTTCGACCAGCTGGATATCGACGGCAGCATCACATCGGTCTATCGCCTCGCCCCCGTCGCCGACCAGCTCACGCTCGCGGGACTCAAGGTGACCCTCGTGCGCGCCTCGCAGACGCACTACAATGTGAGCGATATCCTCGCGAAGCTCGCCGCGTCGCCGCCGAACGAGACCAAGTTCTCGGTGAGCAACATTCGCCTGACGGGAGCGCGCATCGACTTCGACGACCGCCCGAAGGGCGCGAAGAACGAGGTGAGCGAGATCGACATCGCGATCCCGTTCGTCTCGAACCTGCCGTCGCACCTGAAGGAGTTCGTGCAGCCGAGCCTCGCCGCGAAGGTGAACGGCACCTCGCTTCGGTTGAAGGGCGAGACGCTCCCCTTCGAGAATTCGCTGCGCACGCACATCGCGCTCGACCTGGATTCCCTCGATGTCCAGCGCTACGTCGAGTACTCGCCCGCGCCGCTGCCCGTGAAGATCGACGCCGGCAAGCTCGACGCGAAGCTCTCGGTGCGCTTCACGCAAACGGCGGGCAAGGATCCCTCGGTGGAAGTCGTGGGGACGCTCGCGCTTCGCGACCTCAAGGTGTCGGCGCCCGACGAGGGCGGCACCGCGCAGGTCGGCAGGATCGACGTGGACATCGCGTCCCTCGATCCAATCGCGGGACGGGTCAAGCTGAACACCGTGAAGGTGACCGATGCGTCAGCGGCGCGCGGCCCGTGGCGCCTCGCCTCGACCGAGGCGAAGGACATCGTCGTCGATTCGAGCCGCAAGCGCGTCGACGTGGCGTCCGTGGTTTCCACGGACGGCGCGTTCGAAGTGACACGCCAGCGCGACGGCATCGAGCTGCCCCTGCGGATGAAGGGCGGGGATTCGAATGCCGACGGCTCGCCCTCGTGGGTCTTCACCCTCGGCAAGCTCACCGTCGACGGCTACCGCGTCGCGATTCACGACGCGACGCTGAAGCCCGCTGTCGGGCAGCGCCTGAACGTGAACCATTTCGAGGCGAGCGATCTTTCCACGGAGAAGGATGGCCGGAGCACGATGGCGGCGCACATCGCCCTCGACAAGTCGGGCACCGTCGACCTCGAAGGCGCATTCGCCCTCTTTCCGCTGGACGTCAGCGCGAAGGTCGATGCGCGCCACGTGGATATCTCGATTGCGCGGCGTTACTTCGACCAATTCAAGACGGTCGCGCTGAAGAGCGGTTTCGCCTCGGCGAAGGGCGCGCTCACCGTTCGCGGAGAAGGCGACGCGATGCGGATCGGCTACACCGGCGCCGCGGGCGTTACCAATCTCGCCACCGTCGACACGACGATCAACGAGGACCTCCTCAACTGGGAGGCGGTTCGCATGACGGGCATCGTGCTGCAGTACGCGGCGAAGGATCCGCTCGACGTCGCCATCGCCGAGATCGGCGTCCAAAAGGCGTACGCGCGCGTGGTCGTCAATCCCGACGGCAAGCTCAACCTCCAGCAATTGATGGCCGCGACTCCCGCCGAGCCCGATGCCCCCGCTCCCGCGCCGGCGGATGCGAAGCCGCGCAGCGTGCGCATCGACCGCATCACCTTCAGCGACAGCCGCCTCGATTTCACCGATCACTTCATCAAGCCGAACTACAACGCGGATGTGGGCGGCCTTGCGGGGACCGTGACGAGCCTATCCTCGGATCCCGCGAGCCGCGGCGTGGTCGATTTGAAAGGCAGCTACGACCAGGTCTCCCCCGTGACGATCGCGGGCACCGTGAATCCTCTCTCGGGCGATCTCTTCCTCGACATCGCGGCGAAGGGCAAGGACATCGAGCTGCCGAAGCTCTCCACGTACTCGCTGCGTTACGCCGGCTACGGCATCACCAAGGGCAGGCTCACGCTCGACGTGAAGTACCACCTCGAGCACGGCAAGCTCGAGGGCCGCAACAGCATCTTCCTCGACCAGCTCACGTTCGGCGATCACGTGGACGGGCCCGACGTGACCAAGCTTCCGGTGCTGTTCGCCGTGAACCTCCTCAAGAACTCGAAGGGCGAGATCAACCTCGAGCTTCCGGTCAGCGGCTCCCTCGACGATCCACAGTTCGCGATCGGCGCGCTCATCTCCCAGGTGGTCTCGAACCTTTTCAAGAAAGCGCTGACCGCGCCCTTCTCGCTCCTCACCGCGGCGTTCGGCGGCAGCGGCAGCGGCAGCGCGACAAGCGGCGAAGACCTCGCCTTCGTCGAATTCGAGCCGGGGCACGAAGAGATCGGCGCCGCGGGACAGAAGAAGCTCGACGCGGTGGCGAAGGCGCTCCTCGATCGTCCCGCGATCCACCTCGAGATCGCGGCGAGCTGGGACGCGCAGAAGGACGCGCAGGCGCTGAAGCGCTCGGCCCTCCTCGGCCGCGTGAAGGAGGCCAAGCGTGCCGCGCTCGGCAAGTCCGCGCCTGCGTTGGACGCGATCACGTTCGGCGACGGCGAATACGCGCGCTACCTCAAGATCGTCTACGAGCGGGAAGCGCCGCCCAAGCCGGCATCCCGGGACGACGCGACGAAGGCGAAGGAAGCCGCGCCGAAGGAGATTCCGATC
>JADGRS010000382.1 GCA_017880705.1 Burkholderiales bacterium | reverse complement strand
GGTGGCGTTCAGCCCCAGCGACGGGCGCATGATGCCGAGGCAATTCGGTCCGAGCATGCGCACGCCGTGAAGGCGCGCCTTCTCGAGGACCGCGCGCTCGAGCGCCTTGCCCTCGGCCCCCAGTTCGCCGAAGCCCGCCGTGATCACCACCGCGGCGCGAATGCCCGCGACGCCGCACTCCTCGATGAGCCCTGGAACCGTGGCAGGGGGCGTGACGATGACCGCGAGGTCGACCGGCGCGGCGATCTTCGAGACCGACGGCACGCACGCAATGCCGTGAACGCGCGAGTACTTCGGATTCACCGCGAGGACCGTGCCGGCGAAGCCGCCCCCGAGCAGGTTTTCCAGGACGAGCGTGCCGACCTTGCCGGGACGCTCGGAGGCGCCGATCAACGCGACGGAGCGCGGCTCGAACAGCGCCGAGAGATAGTGTCCACCCATGCCCGAAGAATAGCGCGTCAGCCGCAGCCCAGCTCCTCGCGTTTCGGGCAACCTTCCGGGCGGCCCGCGGCGGGCAGCGGGCAGCGGTTCACTTCGAAGGGCGAGCGCTGCAGGAGGCACGTGAGCGCGCTGCAAGCCGCGCCGAGCGCCCAGAAGAAGAGGAAGCCCAGGGAATATGCGCCGAGCCGGCTCATCGCCAGCGGCGCTCCGAGAGCATGGAGTTCCTCGGGATCGAGGAGCGTGAAGGCGATGCCCACCGCGGGAATCGCGAGCACGAAACCGGGCCACAGAATCCAGATCCAGCGTTGCGCCATGCGCTTCTCCTTAGGGGTTCGTTCCGAGACTCACGCTCGACTCCCCGCGTGCCCACGTGCCCACGATGCGCCATTCGCCCGCGTCATCCTCGAGGCGCAGATCGTGGCGCGCGGCGCGCGCAATGCCCATGGCGCCGTCGTAGACGCCGGGGCTCGACTGCGCGAGCGCGATCACCTGGTCGTCGCCCTCGCGCGTCGGATGCACGACGGTCAGGCGAAGCGCACGGGGCGGCTCGCCGCCCGATCGCAGGATCACGCGCACGTGCTCCCGGTCATCCCTGAACTGCACGGTCGCCGCGACGCCGAGGGTCCGGGCGCGCGCTTCGCGCTCGAGCACGCGATTGATGTCGAGGCCCTGCCTGTAGTAGTCGTCGGCGACGAGCCCGTCGTTCGTCCTCACGGCGATGATCGCCGTCGCGATCCCCGCGACCACGACGATGGCGGGGCCCGCCATCACGATCCACGGCCACGGCTCGCGGTACCAGGGGAGGGAGTTCGCATTGGCCATGGACGTCTCCGTTCAGGGAATGAGGAAGCGCGATTTCTCGTGCAGCGTGACTGCGGGGCCTTCGCCGTCGACCGTCTTCAGCTCGAACTCGATGGGCTGCGAGCCTTCGGCGTCGTGGGGCACCGCGCGCACGCGCACGGAGACGGTGCGCGCGGACACCGGGCCGATCTCGAGGAAATGCTCGGGCGTGTCGGCGAGGAGCTCCACGTGGGCGAGGTGCGACGAGCCTTCAACGGCAAACGTGAAGCGGTGCGCGCGCTCGTCGGTGTTCATGATGCGCAGCTGGTAGACGTTTTCGATGTGCGCGTCGTCCACCTCGCGGGCGAGGCCCCCGCGGTCGCGGATCACGTCCATCTTGATCGGCGAGCGCAGCCACAGGGCCGCGACGGCCGCCAGGACGATCGCGCCGAGAATCGCGGAATAGACGAGCACCCTCGGGCGCACGACACGGCGCAGGATCTGGCGCGCGCCCCAGCCGTTCGCGAGCGCGTTCTGGGTCGAGTAGCGGATCAATCCCGGCGCATACGACATCTTCTTCATCACCTGGTCGCAGCCGTCGATGCACGCCGCGCAACCGATGCACTCGTATTGCAACCCCTGGCGGATGTCGATTCCCGTGGGGCACACCTGCACGCAGATATTGCAGTCGACGCAATCGCCCAGGCCCTTCGCTTTCGCGTCGACGCCCCTCGCCCGGCCGCCACGCGGCTCGCCGCGCGCGGCATCGTAGGTGATGATGAGCGTGTCCGTATCGAACATCGCGCTCTGGAAGCGCGCGTAGGGACACATGTACTTGCAGACCTGCTCGCGCATCCACCCGGCGTTGCCGTAGGTGGCGAAGGAGTAGAAGCCGATCCAGAATCCTTCCCAGGGGCCGACGGACAGCGCCGCGACCGAATGCACCAGCTGGTGGATCGGCGTGAAGTACCCCACGAAGGTGAATCCGGTCCAGAGGGAAAGCGCGATCCAGGCGCCGTGCTTGGCCGCTTTCAACGCGATCTTGCGCGCGCCCGCTGCCGAGGCGTCCAGCTTCTGGCGCGCCGGGCGATCGCCCTCGATCTTGCGCTCGATCCACATGAAGATCTCGGTGTAGACCGTCTGCGGGCACGCGTAGCCGCACCACAGGCGCCCCGCGATCGCGGTGAACAGGAAGAGCGAGAGCGCCGAGACCACCAGCAGCACCGTGAGATAGATGAAGTCCTGCGGCCAGAGCACGATGCCGAAGATGTAGAACTTGCGCGCCGCGAGGTCGAAGAGCACCGCCTGGCGTCCGTTCCACTCGAGCCAGGCCGTGCCGTAGAAGACGGCCTGCGTCGCGAAGACGAGTCCCCAGCGCCAACGCGCGAACGCGCCCGATACCGCGCGGGGGTAGATCTTTCGCCGGACTTCGTAGAGGGAGGCTTCGAGTCCGAGATCGGTCACGGCGCGTTCTTGACCTTCACCAGCCCCGGCGCGACTTCGGGGTGGGACAGGCCGTAGACGTACGCCGCGAGCACGTGCACGCGCGCTTCGCCGAGGAACTCGCGATGCGCGGGCATCACGTTCGTGCGCCCATTGGTGATGGTTTCGACGATGGTGTGTTCCGAGGACCCGTACAGCCACACCGCGTCGGTGAGATTGGGCGCGCCGATCGCCGTGTTGCCCTTGCCCTCGGCGCCGTGGCATGCGGCGCAGTAGGTCGCGAAATGCGCCTTCCCGCGGCTCGCGGCGGCGGCATCGTGCTGCAGCGACGAGAGCGAGCGCACGAAGTTCGCCGTGTCCCGCGTGCCCGCCTCGCCCAGCGCCGCGCCCATCGCGGGCATCACGCCGTGGCGCCCGTCGAGGATGGTCTTCTCGATCACCAGGGGATCGCCGCCATGGAGCCAGTCGTCGTCGGTGAGGTTCGGAAATCCCTTGCCGCCGCGCGCATCCGACGCATGGCACTGCGCGCAGTAGTTGAGGAAGAGCTTCTGGCCGACGGCGCGCGCCTGGGGATCGGCCGCTAGCTGCGTGAGCTCCGCGGCGGCGAACTTCTGGTAAAGCGGAGCGAACTCCTTCTCGGCCACCTGCACCTCTTCGCCATATTCGCGCGCCGAGGTCCACTTGAGCGCGCCCTCGTGCTGCCCGAGGCCCGGATACAGCCAGAGG
>JADGRS010000074.1 GCA_017880705.1 Burkholderiales bacterium | reverse complement strand
AGACGTCCTCGGCTACGAGAAGCGGCCGCCACGAAGCGATCCTCAGAAGTCGAAGCCATTGCTCCTCGCGGTGAGCTTCGGCGCCGATTGGCGCCTCGGCGTGACGACCTGCACGTCGAGCTGCACCATCGCGGGAAAGGCATCGAAAATCCGCGCCTCGAGCCGCTTCAACTCCCCCGGGCGTTCGCAGCGGAACGCGATCCGCGCTTTGAGCTCGGCGTGCCCATTCTCGTCGTGAGGGGCGTTCGACCCCATCGAGGGGGGAGCGGGCACTCCCGGGACCGCGAGCAGCTTCGCGGACATTTCCGGCGACGAACATCGCGCCGGGAAGCGCGAGGACCCTGTGGGCTTTCATGGTCAGAACGATTTCGTGATGCCGGCGTAAAATGCGCGCCGCGGACCGAATTGCGGCGCGCCCACGCCGATGCCGGTGCCGTCGCGCAGCTCGTAGATCTTGTCGAAGAGGTTCACCACCACGAGCCGCCCCTCGATCTTGCCGACGCCGGGCATGTCGAGCGCCTGAACAAGGCCGAGGTTCATCGTCGTATACCCCGGCAAATGCTCGCTGTTGGCGAACCCGCGCCGCAGTCCGCTGCCGTAGAGCAGGTCGGCGCTGAGCGTCGTGGAATGCCAATTGTACGAGGTGCCCGCCGATCCGGCCAGCAACTGGTCGTGGTCGAGGTGGACCCAGTTCTGCGCGATGAAAGCGAGCTCGTCCGGATCGAAGTTGAACTGCCCGGTCTCGACGCCTTTCGCCTTGGCGCTCGAGGCGGCGAGGTTACCGTACGCCGAGAAGCCGCCTTGCTTGTAGCTCGCGGAAAGCTCGACGCCGTAGATCCTGGCCTGCTCGTAGTTGAAGGACGAGAAGATGAGCGCGTTGCCGAACTGGCCGTCGTCCTGGAGGTGGCGGACTTTCCGGTAGTAGGCATCGAGGCCGACGGTGATGGCCGGCGTGAGGAGATGCGAGACCCCCACGTCGAAGTAGTCGGAGCGCTCGGACTTGACGGCGGTGTTCGCGTCCGACGGCAGCGCGTTCGTCGTGCCTTGGAAGAGCGCGATCGAGGTCGTGTCGATCTTCTCCATGGGCGGCGGCGTGAAGTAGCGGGCGTAGCCGGCGTGCACGCGGGTGCTCTTCGACAGGTCGTACACGAGCCCGATCCTGGGGCTGAGCTGCTGCTCCTTCACGACGGTGTCGACGCGGTCGTAGCGCGCGCCGTAGTTCACGGTCAGGCTGCGGGCCGGGGTCCACTCGTCCTGCAGGTACACGCCGAAGAGGTTGCCCGCGAGCCGGCTGTTGTCCTGGATCGTGATGGGCACGTCGCTCGTCTGGTTGCCGTCGTCGTCCGCGGGAAACACGGCCGAGCTGTTGTTGACGATGAAGCGCTCATGGCTCGCGAAGAGGCCGGTGCGCACTGTGTGCTTGTCCCCGATGCGATAGCTCGCGTCGGCCTGGACGCCCGCAGCGTCGTTGCGGCGAAGGATCTGCGCGGCGATGCCGTTGAAGATCAGGTCTCCGACCGGATCGGGGTGATAGGTGACGTCGGTGTAGCGATGGAAGACCGCGATCTGGTAGTCGATGTTGAGGCCCGCCGAGCGCTGGTACGAGAGAACCTGGAAGGAATTCTTCTCGTTCTGCTTCGCGTCGAGCTGTTCCGAGGCGAGCGGCGGCGCGCCGGCGAGCGAGAAGGACGGATCCTGGCCCGGCACGTTCGGGACCTGGAATTTGTTGTCGGAGTTGCCGAAGAGGAGACTCACGCGGCTGTCGGCGTCGAGCAGGTAGGAGAATTGTCCGAATCCCTTGCTCTGGCGCGTGAGATCGTGAATGGCATTGCGCTCCGGCGCGGGATTTTCGATGCCGAGCGTGTTGCGCAGGAACGATCCCGTAAGGTAATAGCTGAATGCGTCGCCCGACCCATGGATCTCCGCGGACGTCTCGGAGTCCGAGTGGCTGCCGCCCAAGAATCCGATGCGGCCGCCGTTTTCGATCGCCGCCCCTTTCGAATGGATGTCGACGACACCCGCGGTCCGATAGCCGTACTGCGCGGGCAATGCGCCGGTGAGGACGTTGATGCGGTCGGCGAAGCGCGCGTCGAAGGCCTGGCCAAATCCGGAGATCGCCTCCGGGATGACGACGCCGTCGATGCGGTACTGGACGTTGGCATGATCGCCGCGCACGTGAATCTGGCCGAAGGAATCCTGCACGACGCCCGGCGCCTGCAGGATCACCTGATTCAACGGCGTCGAGTCGCCGAGCGGCAGCAGCTCGATGTCCTTGCGGTCGAAGCGATAGATGGTGCTGCCGGTTTCCGGCGAGAGGCCGTTGCGCGCCTCGTCGAGGCGCTTGCCGGCGACCTGGATCGTCTCGATCGGCTTCACGTCCTGCGTGACTTCAGCCGCCTGCGCGAGCGCGCCGGCGGGAACGAATGCAGCTGTGGCGATCGCGATCGCCATGAACTTCTCTTCCATGGGAAATCCCCTGAGTCGAAATGCAATGCGATGACGGCATCCAGAAAACGGATGCCGCGTCGACGTGCGGGCGAATCAGAGGAGGGAAGGCGGCGCGCGGCTGCGCGAGGAGACGACGGTGCGCGATTGCGCGGGGAGGAACGCCGCGAGCGAAGCGACGATCGCGGCGGTGAGGATGACGGGCAGCGCGGTGAAGGCCGCCGCGGCGCCGGAGAACGGCGCGTAGAGGGAGCACTTGTCGCAGGTGTCCGCGCCCGGATGCTGGTCCTGCGAATCGGTGCTGATTCGCTGGATCGCATGGCCCAGGTCGTGCAGCTGCGCGGCTTGCTGCCCGAGGATGAGGGCGAGGGCAAGCCAGGCTGCCGGGAAAAATTGACGCAGGCGACTCATGACGGGGAAAGAATACAGCCTTTTCATCGCAACGATAACGGGATCGCCGATGGAAGAGTTTACGAAGTGCGCGTGTTGACGCGGGAAGGGGGTGGCGACGACGTATGAACCGGCGAGGCGATCGGCTACAATCCGCGCCATGAGAACGAGCCGGCGCCTCTTCGCACTCGTCGCGGCCTTCGCGGTCGCGTTCGGCGCGCTATGGCCGCTCGTTTCCGTCGCGCATCCGGGCCCGCCGTCGATTCCCAACTTCATCTGCACCCAGTCGGGATTCCAGCACCAGGACATCCCCGGCGATCACGAGGACAAGTTCCACTGTCCGCTTTGCGTGGTGACCGTCGATTCGGTCGCGCCGCCCTTCGTGGCGGTGACGTTCTGGACCTTTGCGTCCCACGCGAAGGCACCGGAGCAGGTCGCGACCTCTTTCGCTCCGCGATTCCTCGCGCAGCCTCCACCGAGCCGCGCCCCTCCGCTCCACTCCTGATCCGCGCAATAGAGCCCTCGGACCTTGCGTCGCGAAGGCGATTTCGTTCACCGGAATCTCAGGAGTCTCCATGCGCTTTACTCATCGCGCGATGTTCGCGGCGCCTCTCGCCCTGGCCGCGCTCGGTCTCGTTCCCGCCGCGGCGCTGGCCTGCTCGAGCTGCGGCTGCACGCTTTCGAACGACATGTTCGCCACGGGCAACCCGGGCGGCTTCTCGGCCGACCTGCGCTTCGACTACTTCAACCAGGACCAGCTGCGCACCGGCACGGGCAAGTTCGATCGGGGAAGCGCGGAGATTCCCAACGAGCGCGAGATCCAGCAGGAGACGATCAACCGCAACTACAACCTCTTCCTCGACTACGCGCCGAACGCCGACTGGGGGATTGCCGCGCAGATCCCGTACTTCAACCGTTACCACACGACCATCGCGCCCGGCGACGAGGACATCTCGACCTCGCACACGAAGAGCATCGGCGACGTGCGCCTCGTCGCGCGCTACCGCGGGCTCGCGTCCGATCGCAGCGTCGGTGTCCTTTTCGGGCTGAAGCTCGCCACCGGCAGCTTCCACAACAACTTCATTGCCGGCCCCCAGGAGGGCGAGCCCCTCGACCGCGGGTTGCAGCCGGGCACCGGCACCACCGACCTTCTTGTCGGTGCGTACACGTTCGGCGCCGTGAATCGCGACTGGGACTATTTCGGCGAAGCGATCCTGCAGCAGCCGCTCAATTCACGCGAGGAGTTTCGTCCGGGCACGGGCCTCAACGTATCGGTCGGCGCGCGCTACATGAGCTTCGAGAGCGTGACGCCGCAGGTCCAGCTCAACATGCGGGCGGAGCGGCGCGAGTCGGGCCTGAATGCCGACGTCGAGAATAGCGGTGCGACGCTGGTGTACTTCAGCCCCGGAGTGACGGTGAAGATCACGCCCAAGTCGAGTGCGTACGGCTTCCTGCAGCTGCCGATCTACCAGAGGGTGAACGGCTTGCAGATCGAGTCGCGCTACTCGATCTCCTTCGGGATGCGCTTCGCGCTGTAGCTAGCGCGCGCGAAGGAGGGGAGCCACGGTGCTCTCGAGCAGGGCTTCGTCGAGCCCGGGATCGCCGTACCAGTCGTTCTTGCGAAGGATGCCCGAGCGATCGACGACGAACGTGAGCGGCAGGCGCCAGATGCGCATGTAGCCCTTGAAATCGCTCCGGGGCCCGAGCGCCGCGGGAAAGCCGAACGCCTTCATCACCTCGCGCACCTTCGCTTCCTTGTCCGGCTCGTCGAGGCTGACGGCGAGAACCACGAGGCCCTCGTCGCGATGCTTGCGATAGAACGCGTCGAGCGCCGGCATTTCCGCGCGGCACGGAGCGCACCACGTGGCCCAGAAGTTTATGACGACGACCTTGCCCGATTGTGCGGCGAGCGAGAAGGATTGCCCGTCGAGGAGCACCGCCTCGAGCGCGGGCGCGGGCTTTCCCTCGTGAAGCGTGGCCGCCGCGCAGGGCAGCGCCATCGTCAGGAAAAGCGCGAGGAGAATGCGCGGGCTCATCATCGGTGGAATGGAATCGGCGTCCAGGTGTTTGTGCATGGGCATGCTCGATAATCCTAACAGGAGAACCTGATGAGATCTGCTTTTCGCTCCACGCTGTTCGCGCTCGCCGCTTCGAGCTTCGCCTCGATGGCCCTCGCATACCCCGCCAAGATGCAGGACGGCGTGCTGACCAACGATGCCGGAATGACTCTCTACACCTTCGACAAGGACGCGGGAGGCAAGAGCGCGTGCAACGGGCCTTGCGCCGGGAACTGGCCGCCCCTCATGGCCACCGGCGACGCCAAGGCCTCGGGCGAGTGGTCGATCGTGACGCGCGACGACGGCGGCAAGCAGTGGGCGTACAAGGGCAAGCCCCTCTACACGTGGTCGAAGGACGCGAAGCCCGGCGACAGGACCGGCGACAACTTCAACAACGTCTGGCACGTCGCCAGGTAGCCCACGTTTCAGGCGGGTATCATGCGGATAGCATGAAATCGACTCGCCGCTTCGCCGCCGCGTTCTGGCTCGCCCTGGCCCTCCTCGTGGGACAGCAGGCGGCGGCGTTGCACGACCTCGGGCACGCGACCGAGCGTCTCGCGCACCACCGGGACTCGAAGACTCCGCTGGCATCGTGCGACCAGTGCTTCGCGTGCGCGGAGCTCTCGAGCGCCGTGGGCGTCGTGCCCGCGGTCCTGCCCCAGGTCTCGGCCGGGGTTCCGGTCACGTGCTTCGTTCACGACGCGGCGATCTTCGTCGCGCCGCGCCTCGCCTTCCGCTCGCAGGCCCCTCCCACGCTCCTCTGATGTCGTTGCGGTCCACCGCCGTGACCGGCGGTGGCGTTTGTCCACGATGCGAGGAGATTCACCGTGTTTCGATTGTTCATGCTGCCGTGTGCGTGCGCACTGGCGCTATCGCTTGCGCTGCCGGCGCGAGCGGCCGATCCCGAGCTCGACGAGATCCGTGCCCAGATCCGCGAGTTGAAATCGAGTTATGAAAATCGCATCCAGGCGCTCGAGCAGCGCCTGAAGGACGCGGAGGCGAAGGCGGCCGCGCCCGCACCCATGCCCGCCGCGCCGTCGAGCTCCATCAGCGCGTTCAATCCCGCCGTCTCCGTCGTGCTGCAGGGACGCTACGCGAACCTCTCGCGGGATCCCGCGAAGTTCGCCCTCGCGGGCTTCGCGCCCGGAGGCGAGATCGGTCCCGGCCGCCGCGGCTTCAGCCTCGGCGAGTCGGAGCTCGCGATGTTCGCGAACGTGGACGACAAGTTCGCGGGCAACCTCATCGCATCGCTCACGCCGGAAAACACCGTCTCCGTAGAGGAGGCCTACGGGCTGTGGCTCACCGCGCCCTACGGCCTCGCGCCGAAGTTCGGGCGATTCTTCTCGGGCCTCGGCTACCTGAACGAGCAGCACCAGCACAACTGGGATTTCATCGATGCGCCCCTCGCCTACCAGGCGTTCCTCGGCGGCCAGTACGCTAACGATGGCCTGCAGGTGAAGTGGGTCGCGCCGATCGATCAATACGTGGAGCTCGGCGCCGAGGCCGGCAACGGCGACGGCTTTCCGGGCAACGCGCGCAGCCGCAACGGCGCGGGCGCGGCCACGGTGTTCGCGCACACGGGCGGCGACATCGGCGCGAGCCACAACTGGCGCGCGGGACTTTCGTACCTTCGCACGCGCGCGCAGGACCGCGACTACTCGCTGGCGGATCGTGCCGGCAACGACGCCGCCGTGGCGTTCACGGGCTCGAGCCGCGTCGCGGTCGCGGACTTCATCTGGAAGTGGGCGCCCAACGGCAACGCGCACGACACCAGCTTCAAGCTGCAGGGCGAGTACTTCCGGCGCGTCGAGGACGGCGACCTCACCTACGATCGCGACGGCACGCTCGGGCTCACGCGCACCGCTAGCTTCACGTCGCGGCAGAGCGGCTGGTATGCGCAGGGCGTCTATCAGTTCATGCCGCTGTGGCGCGCCGGGGTCCGCTACGATCGCCTCGATTCGGGGAGCGTCGACTACGGGGCCAACGCGGCCTTCGTCGCGGCGACGGATTTCAGTCCGAAGCGTTACACGGTGATGCTCGACTACACGCCCTCGGAATTCAGCCGCTTTCGCCTGCAGTTCGCGCAAAGCCGCACGCTGGCGGACGTGACCGACAACCAATGGTTCGTGCAGTACATCCTGAGCCTGGGCGCCCACGGCGCCCACAAGTATTGAGGAGCGCGCGATGAGATCGCATTTCGCAGGGTGGTGTGTGGCGCTCGCGGCGTGGAGCTTTCCCGCCGCGGCGGATCTGAGTGTCTTCGCGACGGTTCCCGAGTGGGGCGCGCTCGCGCAGGAGCTGGGCGGCGACAAGGTGAAGGTCTACACGGCGACCAACGCGTTGCAGGACCCGCACCACGTGGAAGCGCGCCCGAGCCTCATCGCGCGCGCACGCGGCGCGGATCTGGTGGTGGCGACGGGCGCGGAGCTCGAGATCGGGTGGCTGCCGCTGGTCCTTCAGCAGGCGGGCAATCCGAAAGTCCAGCCGGGACGGCCGGGCTATTTCGAGGCGGCCTCGGTCGTGGCGCTCCTCGGCAAGCCCGCGCGCCTCGATCGGGCGGAGGGCGACGTGCACCCGCAAGGCGATCCGCACATCCAGACCGACGCGCGCAATATCGCCAAGGTCGCCGTGCCGCTCGCCGCGCGCCTCACGGAGCTCGACTCCGCGAACGCCGCGTTCTACCAGGCGCGCCTCAAGGCCTTCATGGATCGCTGGTCCGCGGCGGTCGTGCGATGGGAGCAGCAGGCGGCGCCGTTGAAGGGTGTGCCCGTGGTGGTGCAGCACAAGGCCTTCACGTATCTCGTCGAATGGCTCGGCCTGAAGGAGATCGCGGCGCTCGAGCCCAAGCCGGGCCTCGAGCCGACCACCGCGCATCTCGCGGCGGTGCTCGAGACGCTGCAGAAGACGCCCGCGAAGATGGTGCTGCGCGCGGCCTACCAAAGCGACCGCGCATCGCAATGGATCGCCGAGCGCGCGAAGATGAAGGCGGTGGAGCTGCCGTTCACCGTCGGCGGAACCGACGGCGCGAAGGATCTCTTCGGCCTCTACGACGACACCATCCAGCGGCTGCTGAAGGGAGCCTCGTGAATCTCACCGCTCTCGACCTGTCGATCCTCCTTCCCGCGCTCGCCGCGGGGCTCCTCGTCACTTCGACCCACGTCCCTCTCGGGATGCAGGTGCTCGCGCGGGGCATCGTGTTCATCGACCTCGCGATCGCGCAGATCGCCGGCTGCGGCGTGCTCGTCGCCGATCGCATGGGATTCGAGGCCGAGGGGATCGCGGTGCAGGTCGCGGCGCTCGCCGCGGCGCTCGGCGGGGCGCTCCTCCTCACGTGGACCGAGCGCATCTGGCCCGACGTCCAGGAGGCCGTGATCGGCGTGGTGTTCGTGCTCGGGGCGACCGGCGGAGTGCTGCTGCTCGCGAGCAATCCCCATGGAAGCGAGCACTTGCGCGACCTCCTGGTGGGGCAGATCCTGTGGGCGCAGCCGGTGCGGCTCGCGTGGGCCGCGGGCGTCTACGCGTTGATTCTCGCGCTTTGGTTCGGCATGCGCGAGCGGCTCGGGTCCACGGGGTTCTACGTCCTCTTCGCGCTCGCGGTGACGGTGTCGGTGCAGCTCGTGGGTCTTTACCTCGTGTTCGCGACGCTCATCGTTCCCCCGCTCGCGACCCGCCGCATGCAGCGCCATCGGCTCGCCGCAGCATGGGCGGTGGGTGCGGTGGGCTATGCCGCCGGTCTCGTCATCTCGACGCTCTTCGACCTGCCGAGCGGCCCGGTGATCGTTTGGGTCCTTGTCATCGTGGCGCTTGCCGCGCACTCGATCATCGTGCGCGCGCCGGGTCATTCGGCCGCGCGAGACTAAAATGGCGGATTGCCTCCGACGAATGCACGCAACATGACCGTCATCACCGACAAGAAGGCCTTCGAGAAGGCCGTCCCGATCCTCGCGACCGACGCGAAGCGCCTGCCCAAGCTCCTCGATTCCCTGTCGCCGGCGGAGCGGCACTGGGCCGTGGCTTCGGGTTTCGACGGCGCGGTGAATGCCGTTGCGATTCTTCCCGATGCGAAGGGCGGCATCGCGCGAGTGCTCGCGGGCGTTCGCGCAGGCGACGATCCGTGGGCGATCGCCGGCCTCGCGCTCAAGCTTCCGCGCGGCCGCTACGCGCTCGGCAAGGGGCCCGTGACCATCGCGCCCGAGAAGGCGGCGTTCGCCTGGGACCTGGGAGGCTACCAATTCGCGCGCTACAAGAAGGCGAAGCGCAAGCCCGCCGACCTGCAGCTCGAGGGCTCGTCGCGCGTGAAGGAAGCGCTCGACATGGCGCAGGCCGTGCGGCTGGTGCGCGACATGGTCAACACGCCCGCGGAGGACATGGGGCCCGAGCAGCTCTCGGACATCGCGCGCGAGCAGGCCGAGCTCTTCGGCGGCGAATTCGACGAGTGGGTCGGCGACGAGCTGCTGGCGCAGAACTTCCCCGCGATCCACGCGGTGGGCCGCGCCGCCGCGCGAGCGCCGCGCCTTCTCGAGATCAACTGGGGCAATCCGAAGCATCCGAAGGTCGCGATCGTCGGCAAGGGCGTGTGCTTCGATTCGGGAGGCCTCGACATCAAGACTGCGGAGGGCATGCGCCTCATGAAGAAGGACATGGGAGGCGCCGCGCACGCGATCGCGCTCTCGCGCCTGATCATGCAGCGCGAGCTTCCGGTGCGCCTGCACATGGTCGTCCCCACCGTCGAGAACGCGATCAGCGGCAACGCATACCGGCCGGGCGACGTGGTGCGCACGAGGAAGGGGCTCACGGTCGAGATCGGCAACACCGATGCCGAGGGCCGCGTGATCCTGTGCGACGCGCTCGCGTACGCCGCCGAGGGCAAGCCGAAGACCATCGTCGATTTCGCGACGCTCACGGGGGCCGCGCGCGTGGCGCTCGGCCCCGAGCTGCCGGTGCTCTTCGCCAACGACGAGAAGCTCGCCGCGAAGCTGTTGGCGCAGGCGCAGGCGCTCGACGATCCGATCTGGCGCCTGCCGCTGTGGCGCAACTACCGGCGCTTCTTCGACACGGAGATCGCCGACATCAACAACTCCGGCCGCGGCGGCTACGCGGGATCCATCGTCGCCGCGCTCTTCCTCGATTACTTCGTTCCCGAAGACATCGCGTGGGCGCACTTCGACGTGTTCGCGTGGAACGACGCGAGCCGCCCGGGGCGCCCGGTGGGAGGCGAGGCGCAGGGGTTGCGCGCGGTGCTCGCGGCCCTCGAAGCGGGATGACGACTGGGGAGTCTTGGTGAAGAAGCTCGCCATCGTCGCGGCCGCGCTCCTGGCGATCGCCGCGATCGGCGTTTACTGGGCGTACAACTCGCTCGACGTGATCGTGAAGGTGGCGCTCGAGCACTACGGCCCCGATGTCGCCGGAGTGAGCGTGACGGTGGGAGGCGTGAGCATCTCGCCGCACGACGGGCGCGGCAGCCTGAAGGGCGTGGAGATCGGCAATCA
>JADGRS010000381.1 GCA_017880705.1 Burkholderiales bacterium | reverse complement strand
ATGTCCACGCATTTCGCCATCAAGGATGTTCTCCGTGATCTCCGTGCGAACTCCGTGTGCTCCGTGTGATCGTCTTGAATCATCAGAAGGTGAGCAACAGGTTGCCGAGGACAGAGTATTGGGGGCCGCGCTGGCCTTCGTCGTAGAGTTGCTTCAGGCCCTTGCCGGGCATGAGCGCGGCGGCGGAGAAATTGAAGACCACGTTCTGGCTCATGAACGGGCGCCATTGCACCGCGGCGGAAACGTCCCATCCGATCTCGCGCGACGGCGGCGCCTGGTTGCGAAGCACCCCGAGCACCTCGGTCTCCTGGAAGCGCAGGTACGACACGTTGCCGATGGCGCGAAGCTGCGGCGTGACGTCGGCATCGGCGCCGACGCCGAGCAGCAGCAACCCCGGATTCACGAAGTTGGACTGCCCCTGGTCCTTCGACGAGCGCAGGCTCGCGAGGATGCCGTTGCGTCCCGAGAGCGATACGCCGCCCCCGCCGATGAGAGGAACGGCCTGGCGCATCCAGAAGCTCGTCTCCGCGCCGGCGAACTGCGGATTCTCGAGGATCGCGTCGAAGCCGGTCGCCTTTCCGTCGAAAGGATTCTTGTCGCCCGATTGGTAGAGGGCGTTCAGGCGCAGGCGCACCCAGCTGAAATCGCGCGAAACCTCGGCCGCGGCGAAGCCGGCGCGGATTTCCTGGGGGCGCGCCGCCAGCGGATTGCGATCGTCGTGCCCGAGCGCCGCGTACGCCGTCCCGGTGAAGTTCCATCGTCCCCAATGCCCATCGCCGCTGTACCCCAGATAGGCGACGCGGTAGTCGTGGGGGCGCGAATCGCCGAGCACCGCGGGACGAACGAGGAAGCCGTTCGCGTCGTAGAACTGGCCGGCGCCTTCGCGGTTCACGTTCACGACCGCGGTCGCCTGGGAGGTGAAGCCGAGCCACGGGAAGTCCTGGCGATAGGCGTTCGCGACCATCACATAGTCGCGTCGCATGCGCGTCGTCACGTCGTTCAAGCCCGAGTTCGTGTCCTTCTCGAGGCGGCGAAACGCGGCGAGGTTGTATTGCCAGCGGTTGTTGTCGCGGTTGCCGAACAGCCTTATGCCGAACGGCACGTCCTCGAAGAGGAATCCGCGGAAGTCGGAGGTGAAAGGCTGGATGCCGACGCGCACCGAATCGAAATCGTAGCGCGGCGAGACATTGCGCAAGTGGACGTCCGCGAAGGCTTCCTGCAGCCCCACGTGGTTGTCGGTGCGCGTCGTTCCCTCGCGCGGATCGACTCGCAGGGCGCGCAACTCGTCGACTTGCGAGCGGTTCACGTTGAACGCGGGGACGACGCGGAACTCGTAGTCGGGCGGCTTGAACGTCGTGTCGCCCTTGATGAGCGCCATCGAGACGATGAGCGTTTCCGAAAGCGTCGACTGCCGCCCGCGACCGAAGACGTCGAAGCTTCCGGGGCGCTCGCTCGTCTGGGGCCCGACCGGCGTCGGCAGGCGCCGCGCTTCGAAGAGGCTGTCGGAGACGGCGCCGAGATTGAGGAACCAGTCCGGCGCGAGCTTCTGCGCAAGCGCGGGAAAGCGTTCGCGCAGCCACGGCTCGCTTGCGATCGGAAGATCGCCCTTCAGCACGTTCTGGTTGTAAGGGTCGAACCACGGTGACTTGAAGCCGAGCGCCTGCATGATTCGCCAGCGGTCCGGAACCGGCAGCGTCTCGCGGCGCGCATCGGGCAACGGACCGGGGACCTGCAATGGATCCACCGGCGGCGGGAAGTATCGCTCGGGCTCGCTTGGCCCTGCGCGCCGCGGCGCGATTTCCCCGGGGGCACGGTCGGGCGGAAACTTCTCCTCCTGCGCGGCGGCGGGGAGCGCGCAGAGCAGGAGCACGCTAAAGGCCCGCGCAGACATTCTGGTCGGTCGAATCGTTGAAGGGCGACTGCGGGCATTGCGCATAGCGCAGGCGCACGCCGTGGGGCTGTAGCGTGTCGGCGCGCATCGCGGCCGGCGCATTGCCGATCGCGCCGCCCAGCTTGCTCGACGCGTTGGCGAGTCCTAGGAAGGCGATCATGTCGTCCTGGTCGACGCCGTCCCCGGAGACTCCGATGGCGCCCACGAGACCCGTGCCGCGATAGATCGGCACGGCGCCGGGAAAGATCTGGACGCCGTTGCGCAACCGCGTGAGCCCCGTGTCGGCCGAGCTTGCATTTGCCCCCGCGGGAAGGCGGCCCGCGCAACCCACGGACACGTCGCCCAGGACGCCCTTGACGACCTGGTTGTAGACGAGATCGAGCTGGAAGCCCACGTTGAACGGGCTCCACGTGGCGATCGGCGTCGAGAGCGGGCCCGCGATCGTGCCCTCGATGCCATCGGGAAAGGTCGGCCGATGAATGTTGCCCACCGCGCGCGCGCTCCACGCGATGCTCCCGGTGAGCGCCGCGGGATCGCCGAAGAAGGTGCGCATCGCATCGACGTAGCGGGCGATCGGCGCCGCCGCGGGTGGAGAGAGGTATTGCGCGGGCGGCGCCGACGAGAGCTCCGCGGACGCCGACGGGAGCGAGAAGAACATCGCCGTGCGCGCTTTCTGCACCGCGACGTCGATGCCGAACACGGGCGCGTCGGCGGTGCGCACCAGGCCGAGGATGTCGCCGTCGCGATCGACCACCGCGATCGACACTTCGGCGCTCGAGCCGAGCGGGCGCCGGATCTGCGCGCGCGCGCGCTTCGCGATGGCGATCGCTTCGGCGAGGAGCGCCTGAACGTCGCTTGCGTGAAGCGTGCCGTCGGCGGCGTCGCGAGGCGCGTAGCGCGCAGAATTCCCCGAGTCGACGAGGATCCAGGCGCCCGACGAGGCGAGCGCTCCGCCATCGGGACGCACGCCCGAGTCGGGAGAGCCGAAGAGCGTTCCCGCGCGAATCGCCCCGGGGTTGTATCCATCGACGACCCCGAGCGCGCCGCCGAGCGACGCGAAGGGCGGCGCGTGCGACGGATCGCTCAATGTCGCCTCGGAATCGACGTAGTGGAAGGTTCGACCGTCGGCGGTGATGCGATCGCCGCGCACGTCGGCCGGCGCGGCGAAGCCGCTTGCACCGGCCACCGCGATGATCTCCTCGGGATCGGTGTCGAAGTCGGTGATCTCGAGATCGATCCCGTAGCGCCCGTCGGACTCGACGCCGATGCCGCCCACGACGACGCCGTTCTTGTAGAGCGGCAGGCCTCCCGGATCCGCGGCGAGGCCGAGCGGCGAGCGCTTCGGGCCGACGCTGCCCTGCGAGGCGTTGCGATTCACGTCGGAGCAGGAAAGCTGCGAGAACTGCACGCCATAGAGCGGACCCGAGGGCTGCTGCGACTCGTCCGGATCGAAATGCTCCTGGATGATCTGTCCCGCGGTGCGCGTCGAGAAAGCGTTGCCCGCCGAGGAGAGATACGCCCCGGTGATCG
>JADGRS010000380.1 GCA_017880705.1 Burkholderiales bacterium | reverse complement strand
CTGCTCGCGCTCTTTTCCGAGGGCTTCATCCGCGGGACCGTGCATACCTGCCTCGGACAGGAGGCGATCCCGGTGGGAGTGGTTGCGGCCCTCGACCGCTCGCGCGACGTCGTCTGCTCGAATCACCGTGGCCACGGCCATTTCCTCGCCTGGTGCGCGGACGCCCGCGGATTGATCGCGGAGATCATGGGGCTTGCGGAGGGAGTGTGCGGGGGCATCGGCGGAAGCCAGCATCTGCACGTTCCGGGCTTCTATTCGAACGGGATCCTCGGCGGAATGTTCGCGGTGGCGACCGGCATGGCATTCGCCGAGAAGGCCGGCGGCCGCGGCTCCGTCGTCGCGGCGTTCCTCGGCGACGGGGCGCTCGGCGAAGGCGTGGTTTACGAGGCGCTTAACATGGCGGCGCTCTGGAGGCTGCCGCTGCTGGCCGTGGTCGAACAGAACCAGTATGCGCAAAGCACCCATTGGCGACTCGAGCATGCCGGCGACCTGCGGGAGCGCTTTCGGGCGTTCGGGATTCCAACCCGCGACGTGGACGGCAACGACGTCCATGCGGTGGCCGCGGCCGCCGCCGAGCTCGTCGCCGAGATCCGCGGCCAGGGCGGCCCGCGCGTCCTCTTTTGCGAAACCTACCGCATCGGCCCCCACAGCAAGGGCGACGACCTTCGCGATCCGCGCGAAATCGAGGCGGCGAAGAAGAACGATCCGATCATGCGATTGAAGGCGACACTCGAGCCGGACTGGTGCGGCAGGGCGGAAGCGCAAGTCGAGGCCGCGATCGCGTCCATCGTCGGCGAGCTCAAGGAAGCGGCACGGGCATGAAGACCTACCTCGCACGAATCCAGGAGGGGCTCGCCAGCGCCTTCGCCCGCGACCCGCGGGTTCACCTCATCGGCGAGGACATTCTCGATCCGTATGGCGGCGCCTTCAAGGCGAGCAAGGGCCTTTCCACGAACTTTCCCGATCGCGTGACGACAACGCCGATCAGCGAGGCCGGCATCACCGCCCTGGGGACGGGCATGGCCCTGCGCGGACTGCGCCCGGTTATCGAGATCATGTTCGGGGATTTCCTCACTTTGGCGGCGGACCAGATCGTCAATCACGCCACCAAGTTTCGCGGCATGTACGCCGACCGGGTGCGCGTGCCCCTCGTGATCCGCACCCCCGTTGGCGGCGGCCGCGGCTACGGGGCCACGCACAGCCAGTCGCTCGAGAAGATGTTCCTCGGATGCCCGGGCCTTACCATCGTCGCTCCTAGCCACTTGCACGATCCCGGCGATTTGCTTGAGCATGCCATCCTGCGCGATGACGATCCCACGCTCTTCCTCGAGCACAAGCTGCTCTACTCGCTGCCGTTGTTCGACGGCGGGGAAGGCATCGAGGTCTCCATGATCGAGGAGGTGCCTGGATATCCCTCGGCGCTGGCGAGCAACTTCTCCTCGGGACAGCCCGACGTCGTCGTGCTCAGCTATGGCGGGATGAGCCGCGAGATGATCCCCCTCGCGCGAAAAATGCGCGACGAGGAGATCAACGTGCTTGCGCTCTTTCCCGCGACCCTGCAGCCGGTGCCGTTGCGCACCATCGTCGACGTGGCGCGCCGCTCGGGCCGCGTCCTCATCGTGGAAGAAGGCACGGCTGGGTTCAACTGGGGGTCGGAACTCGCGGCACTGGTGCACCAGCACTGCGCGCCATCCCTCGCGAGGCCCGTCATGAGGATCGCCTCCGATCCGGGCGTCATCCCGACCGCGAGCCACTTGGAGAGCCGGGTGCTGCCGAGCCAGGCCAAAATCGAGCAATC
Organism: Burkholderiales bacterium; assembly: GCA_017880705.1. Classification (GTDB taxonomy): domain Bacteria; phylum Pseudomonadota; class Gammaproteobacteria; order Burkholderiales; family Usitatibacteraceae; genus Usitatibacter. The sequence continues at coordinate 1,625 of JADGRS010000380.1, read as the reverse complement.
CATCCTGGAGCTCATCTCGTGAGCCAAGCCATCAAGCTTCCGCACCTGAACGCCAACGAGGACCATGCGGTCCTCACACGCTGGACCGTCGCGGGCGGCCAGCACGTGCGCAAGGGCGACGTCATCTGCGTCGTCGAGACGACGAAAGCCGCCCTCGACGTGGAGGCCGAAGCCGATGGCTACCTTCATCCGATCGCCAAGGACGGGGCGCGTCTGTCGACGGGGAGCGTGATCGGCGTCCTCCTCGACGATCCGGCCGCGGATCCCGCGCAGTTCCTGCCCAAGCCCGATGCGCCGGCGACGCCGGGCGAGCGGCGCTGGACCAAGAAGGCCGGGATCGTGGCGGCCAAGCTCGGCGTGGACCTCGAGGCGCTCGCGGCGAAGAGCCCCAACGCGACCCTCGGCGAGGCCGACGTCGTCGCCGCCTCCCGCACCGACGACGCCGCGGATCTCGTCGACGACCGCAATCCTTCGGGCCGGCGCGAGCGCGTGCTTCTCATCGGAGGCGCCGGTGGAGGCGGAGCCATCACGCTCGATTGCATCTTCCGCACGGCCGGGCAGCGTGCCGTGGGAATCCTCGACAACAATCCCGCCGCGCGCGGCAAGCGCCTCATGGGCGTGGAGGTGCTGGGGTCGTTCCCGCTGATCGAGAAGCTCTGGGCCGAGCGCGCCTTCGACGCCGCGATCGTCGTCGTCACCGGCGCCGTCGACGAGCGCATGAAGCTATTCGAGTCGCTGGTGCGAATGGGGATCAAGGCGGCCAACGTGGTCGACCCCTCGGTGGCCATCCGCGCGAACGTGAAGATGGGGACCGGCAACTTGATCATGCCCGCCTGCTTCCTTTCGACGTGCGTCACGATAGGCGACAACAACTTCCTTGCCGCGGGTACGATGATCGAGCATCACAGCGTGATCGGAAGCCACTGCACCTTCGGCCCGCGTTGCGCACTATCGGGCGCGGTGCGCGTGGGTTCACGGGTGAAATTCGGGATGGGCGTCCTCGTCGAGCCCTATCTTTCCCTCGGCGACGACAGCCTCGTCGCCTCGGGTGTGGTGGTGACGCAATCGGTGCCCGAGAAGAGCACTCTCAAGGCCCACCGGTCCTACGTCGTCAGGCAACGGGAATAGCCGAAACCGGGGAAAAAAAACAATGCCGAAGAAAGATCCCTCGCGCTTGCGCGATCCGAACCGCCAGACATCCGCCGAGCGCGACTACCGAGCCGACATGATGGATTACTTCGCTTCCGGGCGCGGCAGCGTTTGCGAGCGGCTCGAGCACTTTCCGAAATACGTCTCGAGGCAGGCACTGTCGCGATATCTCGCGCTCTACGAGATCTTCAAGCTGGCCGTGCCGGTGCAAGGCTCGATCGTGCAATGCGGAGTGAACCACGGCGGCAGCCTCATGCTATGGGCACAGCTCAGCTCGATTCTCGAGCCCGTCAACATCCAGAGGAAAGTATTCGGCTTCGACACTTTCGAGGGCTTCCCGTCGATCGACGCCAAGGACGCCAAGCCGGGAGCGCGCAACGCGCAGCTGCGGCGCGGCGGCTATGCGGGCGGCTCCCTCGAGGACCTGGCGCGCGCGGTGGAGCTCTTCGATCGCAACCGGTTCCTCGCGCACATCG
>JADGRS010000073.1 GCA_017880705.1 Burkholderiales bacterium | reverse complement strand
CATCGGCCGCGCGATCTTCGAGCCGGGCTGGCGCTGGGCCACCTCGGTGCAGCCCCTCGCGAAGACGAAGAGCTGCGAGGCGCCGCACTTCCAGTATCACGTCTCCGGCATCCTGCGGATCAAGATGGACGACGGCTCGGAATTCGACTGCAAGCCGGGCGACGTGTCGCTCCTCCCCTCGGGGCACGATGCGTGGGTGGTCGGAAGCGAACCGGCGGTCGTGGTCGACTTCCAGGGGATGCTCGACTACGCCCGCGGTTGAATACGCCTAGCCCTTCACCACCTCGCCGCCGCGCACGATAGTCGTGAGCTTCTTCCCGTCCGCGGCGACGAGCCCGATGTCCCTCAGCGGATCGCCGTCGACCACGATGAGATCGGCGTAAGCGCCCGGTGCGACGCAGCCGATCCTGCCTTCCATCATCATCATCTCCGCGTTGACGGAGGTCGCCTGCCGCAGGAGCTCCACCGGCGTGAACACTTCGCTGCGAAGCGTGAACTCGCGGCACTGCTGCACCGTGGTCGTCCCGAGGAGATCGGTCCCGTAGCCCACCTTCACGCCCGCCTTGCGCATCTTGTCGAGACCCGAGAGCGCCTCCTTGAAGGCGAACTCGGCCTTCACCAGGCTCTCGGGCGGGAATCCCAGCTTGGCGCCCAATTCCACCAGCGCGAAGATGATCACCATCGTGGGAATGATGTACGAGCTGCTCTTCGCCACGAAGCGCGCGGTCTCGTCGTCGATCAACGTGCCGTGCTCGATGGAGCGCACGCCGAACTCCACGCAGCGGCGCACCGCGCTCGCCGGGTGGCAATGGGCCGACGCGTACGAGCGCCGCTCGGTGCATTCCTGCACGATCGCGCGGATTTCGTCCTCGCGATACTGGTTCATCCAGATGGGATCGGTGGGCGAGGCGACGCCGCCGGAGCCCATGATCTTGATGCAGTGCGCGCCCTGGCGCAGCTCCTCGCGGGTTGCGCGAAGGCACTCGTCCACGCCGTCGGCGACCTTGCAGAAGCTGTTGAAGACGCCGCACGAGCACATCGACTTGTAGTCTGGCGCTTCCTCGACGCGGCGCATGTCGCCGTGGCCGCCCGTCATCGAGAGCACCTTGCCGGAGTAGAGGTAGCGAGGCGCGCGCACCAGCCCATCGGTGATGGCTTTCGCGAGCGAGTAGTCGCCGCCGCCCACGTCGCGCACCGTGGTGAAGCCGCAGTCGAGCATGAATCCCAGCATGCGAACCGCGTGCGCCGTGCGGTATGCGCTTCCGAGCGCCTCGACCTTGAACATGTTCACGTCGCTCGCGTACGCGTGCATGTGCGCATCGATCATCCCCGGCATGAGCGTGCGGCCGCCGACGTCGAGGACGCGCGCGTCCTTCGCCGCGATGGGCTTGTCCGACACTTCGCGGATCGTATCGCCTTCGACCAGCACGCTCATGCCCTCGGGGCAGTCGGCGCTCTTGCCGTCGAAGATCCGGGCGTTCTTGAAGAGCAGCATCGTCATGGAATCCTCCGCGCGCTATCCTATCCGAATGGCCTTTCCGACGTCTCTCCTCTCGCTGCTATTGTTCGTCTCCATGGCCGCCAACGCCCGCCCCAGCCTCGAGGAAGTCCGCGCCGACATGGGCGCGCCCTCGACTCGCGAAGTGCGCGGCCAGCGCGACACCGTGGGCTACGCGGCCACGCCGCAGGCGATGGCGAAGGTCTGGGAGCTCTCGTCCCAGGGGCCCGAGCCTGAATCGTTCGGCGCGAAGATCGCGCCCGGGGTCCTCGGCGTCATCGGCCCGCACGACGACTACATCTACGCGGCTCGCGTCTACCGGGAGGTATTTCCGCTCGTCACCGCGAAGACCGTGGTGGTCGTCGGCGTCTTTCACCGCTACCGGAAGTTCGAGGCGCGCGACCAGCTGGTGTTCGATTCCTATCGCGCCTGGCGCTCGCCCGATGGCGAGATCGCCGTTTCGCCGCTACGCGATGAGCTGATCGCCGCATTGCCCAAGGGCATGGCGACGCAGGACGACGCCGCGCACGACGGCGAGCACAGCATCGAGGGCATCGTCTACTTCCTCAAGCACGCGCGGCCCGACGTCGAGATCGTGCCGGTGATCGTTCCGGTCGCGTCGTTCGAGCGCCTCTCGGAGATGGCTTCGCAGCTGGGCTCGTCGTTGGCGGAGGCGATGAAGAAACGCCACTGGCAGCTCGGCCGCGACGTGGCGATCGTGATCTCCGCGGACGGCACCCACTACGGCGAGGACTTCAAGTTCACGCCCTACGGCGCGGGCGGCGTGAGCGCGCTGAACCAGGCGGTCGACGACGATCGCAAGCTCATGCGCGAAACGCTGGGCGGCCTCGTCACGGCGGAGAAGGCGCGCGCGTTCTACGCGACGGTCGTCGACCCCGCGAATCCCGACCAGTATCGCCGCACGTGGTGCGGGCGCTTCTCTGTCACCCTAGGAACCCTGTTGGTCGGCGAGACCGCGAAGCGCATGGGTCTTGCGCCGCCGCGAACGATCCCTCTCGCATTGGGTGTGAGCGTCGATACGCCGGAGCTCGCCGCGCGCGACCTGGGCGTGGGCCCGACCGCGCCGGCGAATCTCTATCACTTCGTGATGCATCCGGCGCTCGCGTTCGTGCCGGGATCGTAGCGGTCAATCGCGCGAGCAGCATCACGGCGATCATCGGCCGCGCGATGCCCGGCACGTCCGTGCGCGTGAGTCCTCCGAGCTGCCAGATGAGGACGCTCAGCGCGAGCAGGCTCGCCGAGATGGTGAGGCCGAACCCGATGTAGAAATCCCAGTAGCCGCGGGTGAATCCCATCACGTCGAAGCGGTAGGCCTTCATCTCCTCGACGAGCGCGGCGCTGCGCGCGGTCTTCATCGGCGTCCAGGGCATGCCCATCGTGTGCCCGGCAAAGAGCAGTGCCGTCACGACCGACGCGATTCGCAACGGCACTTGGGGCTTCATTTCGCCGCGCTCCCGGTCTGCTCCACCACCTTGGCGAACGCCGCCAGCGTGCCGGCCCATGCGTTCGCGGAGTCGAACATGGCGCGCATCATCTCGGCCTTGTCGCCGAAGAGCTCGAGCTTGCGATGCTCCAGCACCACGCGGGTGCGCTCCTTCGATTCGGCAGTGAACGTCACTTCCACTTCCGTGCCGAAATCGGCCTGGTATTTGAATTCCGCATTGATGTCCCAGGCGAGCAGCACGCGATCGGTCGGATCCCACGCGAGGACGCGCCCCCAGTCGCACTCGGTGCCGTCGTCGGCGCGCTCGTACCAGCGCCCGCCCTTGCGCGGCTCCATGACGGCGACGTAGGGAGTCTTGCCGCCGATGTGGTGGTCGCGCGGCCACCACGTGTCGATCCGCTCGGTGAAGGTCTTGAAGACGTGGTCCTTCGGCGCGTTCACGACGATGCTCTTGCGTACCAGGATGTCCTTCACTGCGGCGCTCATGATCGGTCCTTTCGGGGTCGTTGATAGGTAGCTTCGGCCACCGCCTTCAAATCCCCCAACGCGCGGGTCCACATCACGTCGAGGTAGCGGCGAAGTGTTGCGATGCCTTCGGGGTTGATGCGATAGACGTTCCGGGTTCCGGACTTCTCGTGCTCCACCAGCCGCGCCGCCTTGAGCGCCGCCAGGTGCTGCGACACGGCCGGCCGCGAGACGTCGAAGCCCTCCGCGAGCTCTCCGACGGCCATGGGGTGCTTCATCAGGCGCTCGAAGATGGCGCGCCGCGTGGGGTCGGCGAGGGCGGCGAATTGGGCGTTGGCGTCGGTCATGGTGCAACGGTAAGCAATAGCTTACCGTAAGCCTACGCTTACTGAAAGGGCGGTGTCAAGGGGCTGCCGGGCCCCTTTCTCGCTACGGCGACTTCGCCATCCGCACCCTGAACATCGTCGCCCAGAGTTCCTTGTCGTGCGTGTCCTGCACCTCGCTCCAGGCCTCGTAGCCGTCGCCCTGCAGCGTCCAGCGCACACGCAGCGTCATCGACTGGATGCCGACGGAGTAGCGAGTCGCCGGAAAGACGATGACGTCGTCGCCCGGCTCCACGGTCCCCCGCATGATTCCGCCCGCGTTCTCGACATAGAGATACTCGATGCGCCGGGCCTCCGGATCCCAGTAGTACGTGGTCTCGCCGACGTAGTCGGGATGCTCCGGGCCGTGAACGGTATGGACGTCGCGAAGCACCTGGCCGCCGTACGCCGGCGTGAAGCAATGCTCGTCGGTGTCCTTGCCCCCGGCGAGCGTGCCCTTGTAGCAGTGGCCGGCGAGGAACGCGAGCGGCTTGAGGCGGAGCGCCAGGGGTTCGGCGCCCTGGGCGACGCCCGTCATGAGGGCGAGGGCGATGGCGGCCGGCAGCAGTGTGTGCGCCTTCATCATGGACGTGATCCTCTCGTGCGTGGGGGTTCAGGGTCGTTAGCCTACCGCGACGTGACGCACTATGCGATGGGGCGTCACAATGGTCCGTATGCCGCCTCTCACGCCCCCGCGCGTCGTGCCCCCCGCCAGTCCGCTGGGCCGGCTTGCCTTCATCCGCGCGTTCGTGCGCAATCCGCTCCAGGTGCTTCCGCGCGCGGCGTACGAGGAAGACTTCGTCGCATTCGGCGGCGCGAAGTTGCCGCGTGCCTGGGTGACCTCGCCTGCGCTCATCAAGGCGGTGCTCCTCGACGAGCGCGAGAAGTTCGGCAAGCTCACGCAGATTCGCCTCCTCGGGCCGCTCCTCGGCAAGGGCATCCTCACGAGCGAGGGCGCGGATTGGAAGTGGCAGCGCCAGGCCGTCGCGCCGATGTTCCGCCCGCAGGAGCTGGCGCGCTTCGTACCGACGTTCGTGCGCGCCGCGGAAGATGCGCTCGCGAGGTGGCGCGCGATGCCGCCGGGTTCGGTGCAGGCCATCGACGAGGATATGACCCGCGCAACCTTCGAGGTGATCGCGGCGACGCTGCTGCCGTCGGCCGACGAAAGTTTCGCCCGCACCGTCCAGGGCTCGGTGCAATCGCTGCAGCGATTCGGCCCCTGGGGCATCCTCTACGCCTCGATGAACCTGCCGCCGTGGCTGCCTCAGCCCGGCATGTTCGCGCAGGCGCGCGCCGTGAGGATCTTGCGCTCGACGGTCGCCGCGCTGGTTCGCGAGCGCGAGGGCGAGAGCGATCCGCCCGACGACCTGATGCGCCGCCTCATCGCCGCGCGCGATCCGGAGACCGGCCGCTCGATGGGCGAGGCGCAGCTCGTCGACAACCTGCTCACGTTCTACCTCGCGGGCCACGAGACCACGGCGAAGGCGCTCACGTGGACCCTGTACCTCCTGGCGCGATCGCCCGAGTGGACCGCGGCGCTCGAAGACGAGATCGAGCGCGTGACGGGCGGCGCCGCGATTCGTGGCGACCAGGCCGCCGATCTCGTGAAGGTGCAGCAGGTGCTCAAGGAATCGATGCGCCTCTATCCACCCGTGCCGATGATGAGCCGCCAGGCCGTGGCCGATGCGCAGATCGACGGCCATGCCATTCGCGCCGGGACGTCGATCCTCATGCCGATCTACGCCATCCATCGCCACGCGAAGCGCTGGGATCGCCCGGACGAATTCGATCCGGCGCGCTTCTCCCCCGAAAGGGAGGCGGCGATTCCCCGCTACCAGTACATGCCCTTCGGGGCTGGGCCGCGCCTGTGCATCGGCATGCCCTTCGCGATGATCGAGGCCACGGTGATCCTCGCGACCTTCCTGCAGCGCGCGCGCTTCGCGCTCGCCCGCGACGAGGAGCCCACGCCCGTCGCGAGCGTGACGCTCATCCCGAAGGGCGGAATGCCGCTGAAGGTGTCGATGAAGGGCTAGCGGGCCGCGGCGCCGCCTCGATCCGGGCTTCTGCAACAATCCATTTCATCGCGCCCGGCCTCTCGTCGGCACGGGCAAGCATCCGGTTACAAATTCACACGCCTCGGGCGCGACGGTGCGATACCGTACCTGGGACGATGTTGCTCATCTCCCTGCGTTTCCTGGCCCTCATGCTCGCGGCGCTCACCGCGGGAATGTCGTTCGCGCACGTCCTCGAGCGCCCCGCCAACATGCGCCACGACGCGGCGCTGTACGGCACGCTGCAGAAGACCCTGTACGCGTACTGGGGACCGCCCAATGTCGGCGCTTTCGTCGAGATCATGGCGATCGCCGCGACGCTCATGCTCGCGTGGCTGGTGAGCGACCGGGGGTCCGCCCTATGGATGACGGCCGGCGCCGCGACTGCCCTCGTCATCGCTTTCCCGATCGTGTTCTTGCGTGGACGCCGGGAGGACGGTCACGTGATTCGCTTCGCGTTCCATCTGTGCGCCCTCGGGCTTCTCGTCCTCTCGGTGCTGATCGAGATGGATGCCTGAGCCGTAGTCAGTGGTCGGTGTCTTCCCACTTCTCGGCGCTCGCGCCCGCCAGCGCGCGCACCCGTTCCTCGTCCTTCGCGAATTCCGCGGCGGGGCCTTCGTAGACGACGCGTCCGTCGTCGAGCACGTAGGCGCGATCCGCGATCTCGACCGCCCCGCGCACGTTCTGTTCGACGAGGAGCACCGACATGCCCTCGTTGCGCATCTTCACGATCACGTCGAAGACGTCGCGAACGATCAACGGCGCGAGGCCCTGCGAGGGCTCGTCGAGGAACAGGAGCTTCGGATTGAGGAGCAATGCGCGCCCGATCGCGAGCATTTCCTGCTCGCCGCCCGAGAGCTGGCGGCCCTTGTTGCCCTTGCGTTCCGCGAGGCGCGGAAAGAGCTCGTACACGCGTGCGGCCGTCCACGGGCCGGGCCGCTCGATGGGGACCTTGAGGTTCTCGTCCACGGTGAGGTTCGCGAAGATGCGGCGGCCTTCGGGCACGTAGCCCACCCCGGATCCCGAGATGCGGTAGGGGGCCCAGAGGCTCGTCTCCTGGCCGAAGATCTTCACGCTGCCTTTCATCGAGCGCATGAGGCCCATCAACGCACGCAGGGTGGTGCTCTTGCCGGCGCCGTTGCGCCCGAGGAGCGTCACCAGCTCGCCTTCGCGCACTTCGAGCGACACGCCATGCAGGATGTGGCTCTTGCCGTAGAAGGCGTGGAGATCGCGGACTTCGAGGACGCTCATGCCGCCTTCCCGAGATACGCCGCCTGCACTAGCTCGTTGCTGCCGATCTCCGCGGGCGTTCCCTCGGCGAGCACCGCGCCCTCGGCGAGCACCATGATGCGGTCGGCGAGATGGAAGACCACGCGCATGTCGTGCTCGATCAGCACGATCGTGAGCTTCTCTTCGCGGTGCAGGCGCCGGATGAGGCGGGTGATGTGATACGTCTCCTGGTCTCCCATGCCCGCAGTGGGTTCGTCGAGGAGCAGCAGGCGCGGCTTCAACGCGATCGACATCATGATCTCCGTCGCGCGCTGGTCGCCGTGGGAGAGCTCGCCGACCAGGCGGTCGCCCTTGCCGCCGAGCCCGCCCATCTCCATCAGCTCCTCGATGCGCGCGGCGGCCTTTGCCTTGTCGGCTTTCGACATCCACGGGCTCAGGCGTTTTCCCGCGGCGACTTCCACCGGCACGCGCAGGTTCTCGCGCACCGTGAGCTCGGGGAAGATCTCGGTCACCTGGAAGGTCCGCGCCATCCCGAGGGCGACGCGACGGTGCTCGGGTATCGCCGTGATGTCCTTGCCGTCGAAGACGATTGTCCCCGCGGTCGGCGGAAAGAATCCGCTGATGAGGTTGAAGAAGGTGGTCTTGCCCGCGCCATTGGGGCCGATGATCGCGCGAAGCTCTCCCGCCTCGACCGCGAGGGAGACGCCATTCACGGCGACGAGTTTGCCGAATTGCTTCGTCACGTCCCTTACCTCGAGGACGCTCATGCGGTGGCCCTCCGGCGCAGCATCCCCAGCACCCCGCGGGGGAAGAAGAGGACGATCAGCATGAAGAACACCCCGATCACGGACATCCAGTTCTCGGTGTGGCTCGAGACCCAGTCCTGCAGCACGACGAAGATGGCCGCGCCGATGAGCGGGCCCCAGAAGGAACGCATCCCGCCGAGCACTGCCATGATGACGAAGTTGCCCGACTGGTCCCAGCGCAGCGCGCGCGGGTCGGTGAAGTTGCTGAGAAGCGCGTACAGCGTCCCGGCGAGGCTCACGAAGAAGCACGAGATCACGAAGGAGATCCAGATGTGCTGGTCCACCGGGATCCCGAGGAAGCGCGCGCGCCGCTCGTTCTCGCGGATCGCGACGAGCGTGCGGCCGAAGGGAGACCGTATGAGGATGGCCATCACCGCCACGGACGCGGCGAAGACGGCGAGGACGAAGTAGTAGAAGAGCGTGTCGCTTCCCAGGATGTCGAGCTTCGTGAAGCCGAGGTCGATCGCCTGGCGCTTCCAGCCGGTGAGGCCGTCGTCGCCTCCGGTGAACTCGTTCCATCGGAAGGCGATGAAGAAGAAGACCTGGCCGAAGGCGATGGTGACCATCGCGAAGTAGACGCCGCGCAGCTTGACGATGAGGGCGCCCACGATCATCGCGGCGAGGGCGCCCGTCGCGACGCCGACCACGATGCCGAGCGGCGTGCTCGCGACGAGATACTTGATCGTCATGCCCACGCCGTACGCGCCGAGGCCGAAGTACGCGGCGTGGCCGAAAGAAAGGACGCCCGTGAAGCCGAGGAGGAAGTTGAGGGACATCGCGGCGAGCCCGAGCACCACGACGCGAATCGCGAGCTCCGTGTATCCGCCGACCGCGCCCATCCACCACGGCATCGTGAGGAGAAGCGCCCAGACGATCGCGTTGGCCTGCTGGTCCTTCAGGGCAGCATTCATTGGATCCTGCCTTCTTCGCCGAGGAGGCCGCGCGGACGCACCAGAAGCACCAGGCCCATCATCACGTACATCACCGCTTCGGTGGCCGAGGGAAAGAACACCGTGGTGAGCCCCGACGCGACTCCGATCAGCAAGCCTCCCAGCAGCGTTCCCGGGAGGCTCCCGAGGCCGCCCACGATGATCGCGACGAAGCTCGGAATGATGAGCGATGTGCCGATCGTGGGTTGCAGCCCGAGCATTCCCGCGGCGAGCACGCCGGCGAGGCCCGCGAGGTAGATGCCGAGCCCGAAGTTCAGGTTGCGCAGGATCCGCACGTTCACGCCGAGCACGGAGACCGTCTCGAGGTCGAGCGTGCCCGCGCGGATGCGCATGCCGAGCCGCGTGCGGTTGAGGATGAAGAAGAGCCCGCCGACCGCGATTCCGACCAGCGCCACCATGAACAGCCGGTAGCCCGTGAGGAAGAAGTACTCGGTGCTGAGCGGCGTGGTGAGCGCGGCGGGGATCGGATACGGCACGCTTTGCGCGCCCCAGATGTAGCGGGCCCCGTCCTCGAGCACATACGCGAGCCCGAAGGTGAGGAGCAGGCTGTAGAGCGGATCCCGCCCGTACAACGGCCGGATCAGGAAGCGCTCGACGATGAGCCCGAAGATCGCTGTGAGCACCGGGGCGATCACGAGCGCGCCCCAGAAGCCGGTGAACGGCATCAGCGTGTAGGCGATGTAGGCTCCCAGGGCGAGGAAGCCGCCGTGCGCGAAGTTGATCACGCCGCTCAGGTTGAGGATGAGCGACAGCCCGAGCGCCATCAACGCGTAGAACGCGCCGACGATGAGCCCGTTGAAGACGTTGAAGAGGATCAGCTGGGTCATGCGGGTGCGGCTCCTCGCGGGAAATCAATCGAATCGCGGCCGCGCTGGGCGCGGCCGCGATCACGTGCCGGGATGCCGCGGCCTCAGGTGGGCCAGGTCATCTTGCAGCCCGTCTCCTCGAGAGTCCCCGCCGCGTCCGCGCCCTTGACGATCGTGGTTACCTTGAACAGGTCGTCGGGGGCGGCGCCCGCTCCCTGGGCATGGCCCACGAAAAGGTTGGGGATGAGCTGGTTCTGGCCGGCGCGGAAATACGGCTGGTCCGGCATCAGGCCCACTTCCGGGGGAAGCTTCATGCCCTGCATCGCCTTGGCGATCTTCACCGCCTCGAGGGACTTCGCCGCATTGGCGCCGAGAGCGCAACTCCACGTGGAAGCGAAGCCGAACCACGTGCGCGCCGTGGGAACCCTTCCGGTCTTCTTCTTGATGGCGTCGACGAACTCCTTCACATGCGGCACGTTGGGCTGGTTCCAGTACCACTCGAAGACCCAGCTGCCGATGCGCGCCTCGGGCGGCAGGCCCTCGAGGGGCTCGAGCTCCTGCTGCGCGCCGGCGAGATGGAAGCGCTTGTCGAGGCCGAATTGCACCGCCTGCTTCAGCGCGTTGATCATGTCGTCGCCCTGCACCAGGAAGACGATGACGTCCGGGTTGGCAGCCTGCGCCTTGATGAGGTACGACGAGAAGTCTGTGGTTCCGAGGGGCGTGAGGTCCGCGCCGATCTTCGTCCCCCCGAGCCTCGTGCACGCCGCTTCCAGGCCCGACTGCAGGGTGTGCCCGAACGCGTAGTCGGGCGTGATGTAGTACCACTTCT
>JADGRS010000379.1 GCA_017880705.1 Burkholderiales bacterium | reverse complement strand
TCGCCCGCCATTCCCGCAGTCTCCGTTCCGCAGGACCTGCGCCGCCGCCTGGTCACCAAGTCCATCATGAGGCAGGCGCTGATCGACTCGTTCGTGAAGCTCCTGCCCCAGCACCAGTGGCGCAACCCGGTCATGTTCGTCGTGTACCTGGGGAGCATCCTCACGACGGTTCTCTTCTTCCATGCCCTCGGCGGCCACGGCGAGGCCTCTCCCGGCTTCATCCTCCACGTGACGATCTGGCTGTGGTTCACGGTGCTCTTCGCCAATTTCGCCGAGGCGATCGCCGAAGGGCGCAGCAAGGCCCAGGCCGACGCGCTGCGCTCGGCCAAGCGCGACACGATGGCGAAGAAATTGAAGCGCGGCCAGAAGAGCGCCGACTACGAGAGCGTGCCCTCGACGGCGTTGCGCAAGGGCGACTTCTACCTGGTGGAAGCGGGCGACCTCATTCCGGCCGACGGCGAGGTGATCGAAGGCGTCGCGTCGGTGGACGAGTCCGCGATCACGGGCGAGTCGGCGCCGGTGATCCGCGAATCCGGCGGTGACTTCTCGTCGGCGACGGGGGGAACCCGCGTGCTTTCCGACTGGCTTGTCGTGCGCGTGAGCGTGAATCCGGGGGAAGCCTTCCTCGACCGCATGATCGCGATGGTCGAGGGGGCGCGCCGCCAGAAGACGCCGAACGAGATCGCGCTCTGGATCCTGCTGGTCGGATTCACGCTCGTGTTCCTGCTGGCTACTGCGACGCTGCTGCCGTATTCCATCTACAGCGTGGAAGCAACCAAGGCGGGAAACGCGGTCAGCGTGACCGTTCTGGTGGCGCTCCTCGTGTGCCTTATTCCTACGACCATCGGCGGCTTGCTCTCGGCGATCGGGCTCGCGGGAATCGGCCGCACGCTGCGCGCCAACGTGATCGCGATGTCGGGCCGCGCCGTGGAAGCGGCTGGCGACGTCGACGTGCTCCTCCTCGACAAGACCGGCACCATCACGCTGGGTAACCGCCAGGCGAGCGACTTCCTGCCTGCGGGTGGCGTGAAGCAACAGGACCTCGCCGACGCGGCGCAGCTTGCGTCCCTCGCGGACGAGACGCCCGAAGGGCGCAGCATCGTCATCCTCGCCAAGCAGAAGTACAACATCCGCGAGCGCGACGTCGCGACGCTGGGCGCGACCTTCGTCCACTTCACGGCGCATACGCGCATGAGCGGAGTGGACCTGGGCGAGCGGCACATCCGCAAGGGCGCGGCCGACGCGGTCAAGGCGTTCGTCGAATCCCAGGGCGGGAGATTTCTGCCGGAGATGCAGGCGATCGTCGATATGGTCGCGCGCCGCGGCAGCACCCCGCTCGTGGTGGCGGACGGCCCGCGCGTGATGGGCGTGGTCGAGCTGAAGGACATCGTGAAGGGCGGCATCAAGGAGCGCTTCGCGCAGCTTCGCCGCATGGGCATAAAGACCATCATGATCACCGGCGACAACCGGCTCACGGCGGCCGCGATCGCCGCCGAGGCGGGCGTGGACGACTTCCTCGCCGAGGCGACTCCGGAAGCGAAGCTCGAGCTCATCCGCAAGGAGCAGGCGGGAGGCCGCCTCGTCGCGATGACGGGAGACGGCACCAACGACGCGCCCGCCCTCGCGCAGGCCGACGTGGCGCTCGCGATGAATACGGGCACGCAGGCGGCCAAGGAAGCCGGCAACATGGTCGATCTCGACTCCAACCCCACGAAGCTCATCGAGGTGGTCGAGATCGGCAAGCAGCTCCTCATGACACGGGGCTCGCTCACGACGTTCTCGATCGCCAACGACGTCGCGAAGTACTTCGCCATCATTCCCGCGGCTTTCGCGACCACCTACCCGCAGCTGAACACGTTGAACATCATGTATCTCGCGACGCCCAACAGCGCGATCCTGTCGGCCGTCATCTTCAACGCGCTCATCATCATCGCGCTGGTGCCGCTCGCGCTCAAGGGCGTCACGTACACGCCGATGGGCGCCGCCGCCGTCCTGCGCAAGAACCTGTGGATCTACGGGGCCGGCGGCGTGATCGTGCCCTTCATCGGCATCAAGGCGATCGACATGATCCTCGTGGTGCTCGGCCTCGCATAAGGAATCGACATGCTCGCCCAATTCAGACCGGCTTTCAGCCTTCTCGTGATACTTACCCTCCTCACGGGGGCCGCCTACCCGCTGATCGTCACCGCAATCTCGCAGGTGCTTTTCCGCGGCGAGGCCAACGGCAGCCTCATCATGCAGGGCGGAAAGGCCGTGGGATCGAAGCTCATCGGCCAGCCGTTCGCGGACCCGAAGCACTTCTGGAGCCGTGCGTCGGCCACGTCGCCCAATCCCTATAACGCGGCGGCGTCGAGTGGTTCCAACCAGGGACCCACCAACCCGGCGCTCATCGACGCGGTGTCGGGGCGCATCAAGGCGCTCAAGGACGCGGATCCGGACAACAAGCTTCCGATTCCCGTCGACCTCGTGACGGCCTCGGGGAGCGGGCTCGATCCGCACATCTCCCCCGCCGCCGCGGAGTATCAGGTCGAGCGCGTGGCGCGGACGAGAAACATTCCCCCGGCGAAGGTCCGCGAGCTGGTCGCGCAGCACACCGATGGCCGCCAGCTCGGATTTCTCGGCGAGCCGCGCGTGAACGTGCTCGAGCTCAACCTCGCTCTCGACAACACCAAGTAAAGGAACCCCGAATGCGTAACGCCGTAATACTGGCCGCCGGCTTGGCCGCTCTATCCCTCTGCGCACGCGCCGAAGACAAGCCTGCAGAAGCACCTGCCGCGCCCGCGGAAACACCTGAGCACAGCTTCACGGGCAAAGCCGCGCTCTACAGCGAGTACGAATACCGCGGCATCTCGCAGACCTCGGAGAAGCCCGCGCTCCAGCTGAACCTCGACTACGCGCACAAGAGCGGACTCTACCTCGGCACCTTCCTCTCGAACATCAAGTGGCTGAAGGACACCGCCGAGGTGAACAACTTCTCGACCAGCGCGGGCCTCGAGTGGGATATCTACGGGGGCTACAAGTTCGAGGTCGTGAAGGACGTCACGCTCGACATCGGCTACCTGCGCTACGAGTATCCGAGCTCGAGCGAGTTCTCGCCCAAGCCCAACACCGACGAGGTCTACATCGGCGCCTCGTACGGGCCGGTCTCCGCCAAGTACTCGTACTCCTTCAACGACACGTTCGGAGTGCCCAACAGCAAGGGCTCGGACTACATCGAGGTCGACTACAACCAGCCCCTCGCGATGATCAGCGAGAAGCTGACGCTCAACGCTGTCCTCGGCCACCAGTCGTACAAGCACAACAACTTCCTCGCGTACACCGTGTGGAAGCTGGGCGCCACCTGGGATTTCGGCGGCGGATGGAACGCCGGCGCGTACTACAAGGGCACCGATGCGGAAAGCGCTGCCTACACCGTGAAGGGCAAGGACTGGAGCAAGGACCGCCTCGTCGGCTTCGTCAC
>JADGRS010000072.1 GCA_017880705.1 Burkholderiales bacterium | reverse complement strand
GCCGAGAACGCCGAGAAGCTGCGCCACTTCCTGCGCCGCGACCTCCTGCATCGCGACAACGCGGCGTTGACGTTCCGGACCGGCGACATCACGAGCGCCGGCACGCTCTCCTGCGCGGGCTGCGGCTGGACCATCGTCACCTCGCGCGCCACGTCGCTTCCACCCTGCCCGCAGTGCTCGGAGACCGCATATCGCAAGACGCGGTGAGGGATCGGCTTCGCGCCCGGCCGCGTTGTCGATAGAATTGCGGTCCCCTTGAGGAGAAATCCATGACCGCCGTCCATCGTGCGCTGGCCCTCGTGCTCGCGTCGCTCGCGCTCGCCGCAGCCGCCCAGGGCTATCCGAGCAAGCCCGTGAAGATCATCGTTCCCTTCGCCGCCGGCGGCCCCGCCGACATCTACGCGCGCATCCTCGGCGAGAAGCTGCAGGCCGCGATGGGTCAGCCCTTCGTGGTCGACGATCGCCCCGGCGCCGGCGCCATCGTCGGCACCGATGCCGTCGCGAAGAGCGCCCCGGACGGCTACACGCTCCTCATGATGTCGAACACCCAAACCGTGAATGAATCGCTCTTCGCCGAGAAGCCGTACTCGCTGATGCGCGATCTCGTCCCGGTCGCGCCCGTGAACTATTCCGATCTCGTGATGGTGGTGCATCCCTCGGTGCCCGCCAAGAACCTTCGCGAGTTCCTGGCGCTCGCGAAAGCGAAGCCCGGCTCGCTCAATTACGCCTCGTCGGGCCCGGGGACGCCCTACCACATGGCGGGCGAGCTGCTGAAGGCGATGGCGGGCGTCGACATCGTACATATCCCCTACAAGGGAAGCGCGGGCGCGCGCACCGACATTCTCGGCGGCCAGGTGCAGATGATGTTCGACGCGATCACGACGATGGCGCCGAACGTGCGCGCGGGAAAGCTGCGGGCGCTCGGCACCTCGGGAAAAGTCCGCTCGGCGGTGCTTCCGGAAGTGCCGACGGTGAGCGAGGCGGGCGTGCCGGGCTATGAAGCGGTGATCTGGCTCGGCATCATGGTGCCCGCGGGAACGCCGCGCGCGATCGTCGACCGGCTCAACGCGGAGATCACGCGGGCGACGAACGCTCCGGAGACGAAGGAAGCGTGGGCGAAGCAGGGCGCCGTGGCAATGTCGATGTCGCCCGACGAGTTCGGCCGTTACATGCGCGACGACATCGCGAAATGGGCGCGCGTCGTGAAGATCTCCGGCGCCAAGCCCGACCAGTGAGGCTCGGCTTCGTAAGCGCCGGTGCCGCCCAGGGGCTGGTGGCGAAGGTCGCGGCGGGAAACGGCGTCGAGGTCGCGGGGAGCTTCGGCGCGGTCGGCGCCATGCTCGAGAAATTCGATTCGGGCGAAGCGTGCGACGTGGTGATCCTCACCCGCGCGCAGATCGCGCATCTCGCCTCGAAGGGGACCGTGGTCGAATCGTCGGTCGCCGATCTCGGCGCCGCGCCGACGGCGATCGCGGTGCGCGCGGGCGCGACGGCGCCGAAGGTCTCCGATGGGCCGTCGTTGCGCCTCGCGTTGCTCGCGGCGGACGCGATCTATTTTCCCGATCCCGCGAAGGCCACGGCCGGCATTCACTTCGCCAAGGTCATCGACCAGCTCGGGCTTGGCGCCGAGCTCGCCGCGCGCATCAGGACCTTTCCGAACGGCACTGCGGCGATGAAGGCGATGGGAGAGGCCGCAGGCCATCCGATCGGCTGCACCCAGGCGACCGAGATCCTCGCGGTGCCCTCGGTGCGCCTCGTCGCGCCGCTTCCGACAGGATTCGACCTCGCGACCGTGTACACCGCCGCGGTGAATGCGCGCGCGTCCCATCGCGCGCAAGCGGAAGCGTTCGTGAAAGCGCTGACGGGAGCGGAATCGCTCGCCGCGCGAAGGGCCGCAGGCTTCGAGTGAACAGGAAATTGGTGTCAGGTACGAATTTCGGCTGGGAACATCGGCTCGCCGATGCGTCCGAAATTCGTACCTGACACCAATTTCCAAGCAATCGTCAGGCGGCTTCGCCGGCGGCGTGGCCCGAGGCCCACGCCCACTGGAAGTTGAAGCCGCCGAGATGGCCGGTGACGTCGACGCCCTCGCCGATGAAGAAGAGGCCCGGCACCGCGAGGGCCTCCATCGTCTTCGACGAAAGGCCGCGCGTGTCGACTCCGCCCAGGGTGACCTCCGCCTTGTTGTAGCCGAGCGTGCCTGAGGGCTGCACCTGCCAATCGA
The DNA here is from genome assembly GCA_017880705.1 of Burkholderiales bacterium. Lineage (GTDB taxonomy): Bacteria > Pseudomonadota > Gammaproteobacteria > Burkholderiales > Usitatibacteraceae > Usitatibacter. The sequence continues at coordinate 8,305 of JADGRS010000072.1, read as the reverse complement.
CGAGGCTCGCGACGGCCTCCTCGATCGCCCGGTCGGAGAGCTGCACGACCGGCTTGTCGAGCCCGTGGGCGGCGCACCATTGCTGCGCGAAGCGTTTCGGCAGTCGCTGCGCGAGGAGCGACGCGAAGCTCGATTTCGAGCGCCGCTCCTCCGCAAGCCACGCGCGCGCGTCCACGCCCGGAAGCAGGTTGATGTGGATCGGCTGCGACGCGCCCTGGGCCTGCCAATAGGACGAGACCTGGAGGATCGCGGGCCCGGAGAGTCCGCGGTGCGTGAAGAGCAGCGCCTCGCGAAAGCGCCCTTCCCCGCACCACGCCTCGACGTCGAGCGACACGCCCGAGAGATCGCCGTAGCGGGCGAGAAGATCGGGAGCGAAGCTCAACGGCACGAGCGCCGGCTTCGGCGGCACCACCGCGAGCCCGAATTGCTCGGCGATCTTGTACGCCCATGGGGAAGCCCCGATCTTCGGCACCGTGAGGCCGCCGGTCGCGACGACGAGCGACGGCGCGACCAGCGCACCGCCGGTGGCGTCGAGGCGAAACAGGCCGGCGTCGCGAGTCACGCGCGTGACCTCGCAGGGCTGGCGCCATTCGACCGCGCCCTTCGCGCATTCGGCCACCAGCATGTCGATGATCTGCCGCGAGCTCTCGTCGCAGAAAAGCTGCCCCAGGGTCTTCTCGTGATAGCGGATGCCGTGGCTTTCCACGAGCGCCATGAAGTCGCGCGGCGTGTAGCGCGCGAGCGCCGAGCGGCAGAAGTCCGGGTTGCGCGAAAGGAAATCCCGGTGGGTGGCGTGGAGGTTGGTGAAGTTGCAGCGCCCGCCCCCGGAAATGCGGATCTTCTCGCCGACCTTCGCGTAGTGATCCACCAGCACCACGTGGCGCCCGCGCTGACCCGCGGTGGCGGCGCACATCATCCCCGCGGCGCCGGCGCCGACCACGATCACGTCATGGGTTCGCGCCGTCACTTGCGCCGCCGTGCCCGGGCCTTCTTCCTGTCGTGCGTGCATTGCGCGGCGACCTTCGCGCGAATGATCTCGACCAGCCGCGCCGCGTCGCGCCCGGGAAACTCCGGATCGGACAGCGACAGGTACAGCTGCGCGAAGCGCTCGGAGCCCCCGCGCATCGGCAGCGGCTTCAACGTCCCTTCGCGCAGCTCCGGCTGGATCGTCTCTTCGGGAAGCCATGCGAATCCGAGCTTCATCGCGACGGCGCGGATCGAGGTCGCCTTGTGGCTCACGGTCCACCGCAGGTCCACGCCGGCGACGTCGCTCTTCCTCTGCGCGCCGGTATCGCGAATGAAGATGCGCCGGTGCCGCCGCAGGTCGCGATCCGTGAGCGGGCGCTTGAGCCGGTGCAGCGGATGGTCGGGATGGGCGACGGCGATGAAGCGCACCGGCATGAGCGCCGTGCTCGTGACGCCCGCCGCGAGCGAGCCGATGGCGATGTCGACGCGCCCCTCCGCGAGCATCTCGTCGGTCCCCGTGAGCACCGTCTCGAAGATCTCGATGCGCGTCTCGGGACGCTCGCGCGCGAATTCCGCGAGGCATTCGAGGAGGAGCCACGTCGGGAATATGAGCTCCACCGCGATGCGGATCTCCGGCTGCCACGCCTCGGCCATGGCGGCCGCGCCGCGCTCGAGAAGCGTCGCCTCCTCGAGCAGCGTTCGCCCTCGCCGGTAGAGGACCTGCCCCGCCTCGGTGAGCACCGCCTTGCGCCCGCGGATCTCGAAGAGCTTCACCTCGAGGAGGGACTCGATCTTCTGCACCGCGTAGGTGACGGTCGACTGGCTCTTGTGGAGCGCCGCGGCGGCCTGGGCGTAACCCCCGGCCTCGACGACCGCCTGCAGCGCGCGCCACTGCTCGAGGGTGATCCGGGGGGTGTCCGCCATGATCGATTCATTCGATGGATAAGTGGCAAATTTTGCGCTTTTTTATCGACTGGGTAAACCGTACATTGAGCCATGAGCAATCCGACGGAGATACCCATGAAGACAAGAACGCTGCTGCAGATCCAGGCGAGCATCTTTTCCGACGGCGGCGAGTCGAGCCGCCTTGCGAGCCGCTTCGTTTCCCGCTGGAAGGCGGACCAGCCCGGCGCCGAAGTGATCGTGCGCGACCTTGGCCGCGAGCCGGTCCCGCACCTCACCGCGGAGCGCTTCCAGTCGTTCCTCGCCAAGCCCGACGAGCGCACGCCGGCGCAGCGCGGCGTGTCGGACTATTCCGACAACCTGATCGCCGAGCTCGAGCGCGCCGACGTGATCGTGCTGGGGCTGCCGATGTACAACTTCGGAGTGCCCTCGACGCTCAAGGCCTATTTCGACCACATCGCGCGCGCGGGCAGGACCTTCAAGTACACCGAAAAGGGACCCGTGGGGCTCCTCACCGGCAAGAAGGCATTCGTCTTCGCGACGCGCGGCGGCCTCTACGCCGGCACGCCGCTCGATACGCAGACGAGCTACGTGCGCGACTTCCTGCGCTTCCTCGGCATCTCGGACGTTGAATTCGTCTACGCCGAAGGCCTCGCGCTCGGCGACGCCCCGAAGAGCGCCGCGCTCGCGAAGGCCGCGAACGACGCGCACGCGCTGGCCTCGCGCCCGGCGCCGGAGATCGCCATCGCGGCGTGACCGCACGGGGAAAGGCGGGGGGACGCTGGTAACATCCAAGCATCCCTCCGCCCGGTCCCCGAATGCCCTCCCGAATTTCCCCTTGGGTCGCCGCCGCGCTCCTGCCGATATGCGCCGCCGCGGCGCCGCCCGCGCCCCCGGCACCCGAGGCGCAGCGCACGCTCTCGAACGCGGCCGAGCGCGTCTACGACCTCGCCAAGCCGCGCATCCTGCAGATCCGCACGCTGCTGCAGGCGGCCGGGCGCCAGTCCACGCTCGGCTCGGGCTTCCTCGTGTCAGCGGACGGCCTCGCGATCACCAACTATCACGTCGTCTCGCAATACGCGCTCGACCCGAAGACGTACCGGCTCGAATACCTCGCGCCCGACGGCGCCAAGGGCACGCTGCAGCTTCTCGCGTTCGACGTGGCCCACGACCTCGCCGTCGTGAAGATAGAGCACACGGGGCTTCCCTTCTTCGAGTTCGACCCGCGCGCGATAGATAACCGCCTGCCGAAGGGCGAGCGCATCTACGCGATGGGCAATCCGCTCGACCTGGGCTTCACCATCGTCGAGGGCACGTACAACGGCCTCGTCGACAAGAGCTACGACGAACGCATCCATTTCTCCGGCGCGATCAATCCCGGAATGAGCGGCGGCCCGGTCGCGGGCAACGACGGGCGCATCGTCGGCGTCAACGTCGCCAAGCGCCTCGACGGCGAGCAGGTCGGCTTCCTCGTGCCGGCGCGCTTCGCCGCCACGCTCATCGAGCGCGCGCGGAAAGGGCCGCCCCTCGTCCTCGACAAGGCGCGCGAGGAGGTGGGCCGCCAGCTCGACGGCTGGCAAAGCGCCTTCTACGACGCGCTCAAGGGCGAGGGATTCCGCACAGCGCCCTTCGGGCCCTATCGCGGCCTCGAGAGCGCGGCCCCGTGGATGACGTGCTGGGCAACGACCAATGCGGACCTGCTCCCGAAGCCGCGCACCGCCGTGAACACGACGCGCTGCACGAGCGCGACCGGCATCTTCGTTTCCGACCGCATCCTCACGGGCCGGGTCGATCTCAGCTACTCGTACTACAAGGCGATCGACCTGAACGCGTTCCAGTTCGCGACGGAGCTCTCGAGCCATCCGTGGACCTTCGATTCGCGCGGCGGCAAGCGCCTCACCGAGCAGGAGTGCCGCGACGATTTCGTCGCGGCCGGGCCGGGCGCGGGCCCGCCGCTGCGCGCGACTTGGTGCATGCGCGCGTATCGCGAGTTCGAAGGCCTCTACAACGTGACGCTCCTCGCGCTCACGCAGGACCACGATCGCGAGGCGCTCCTCGCGCAGCTCAACATGCAGGGCGTCTCCTACGCCAATGCGGTGACGTTCGGCCGGCGCTTCCTCGAGGCGATCCAATGGGCGCGGTGATGTGGATCGAGGTGCTGTCGCGCCACGGCGAGGTCGCCGCGCGCGAGCGCATCGAAGCGCCCGAGGCGCGCGTCGGCCGGGCATTCGACAACGACGTCGTGATCGACGACGTCCACGTGGCGCCGCACCACCTGCGCATCTATCGCGGCGAGGACGGCGAGCTCGTCGCCGAGGATCTCGGGACGCTGAACGGATTGTTCCCGGAGCACGGGGCCAAGCCCGTCCCCAGGCTCTCGCTCGCGAGGGAGCCTGGAATCCGCATCGGCCGCACGACGCTGCGCGTGCACGATTCGGCGCATCCCGTCGCCGCGGAAAAGCTCCTCACTCCGCCGCGCGCCCACGCGCGATGGGCCGCGGGGCTGGGCGTCTCGCTACTGCTGGTGCTTCTCCTGCTGCAGTGGCTAAGCCTCACCGCGGAGGCGAGCGCGAACGTGGTGCTGCTGCCGTTGCTGGGGTACGGGACGGCCCTCGTCCTGTGGACGAGCCTCTGGGCGATGCTCTCGCGGATCTTCTTCGGGCAGGCGCGCTTCTCGCTGCAGCTGCGGATCGCGATCACCACGTTCATCGCCCTCGTCGTCTGGGGCCAGCTCGCCGGAACGCTGGCGTTCTCGTTCGCGTGGCGCGACCTGGCTGAATACGCGGGGCTCGGCGCCTGGGCGGTGCTGGCGGCCGCGTGCTATGCGCATCTTCACGCGATCGGACCCCGCCACATGCGCGCCGCGATGGGGCTGGTGATCGCGCTCGTTGGCACGGGCGCGGCAGTCCAGTACCTGGGCGCGAGCGAAACGCGCAAGCTCCTCGGGCAGCGCGCGACGCTCGGTGAATTGCGCCCTCCGGAGTTTCGCCTCGTTCCGCTCGCGAGCGCGGACGCCTTCTTCAAGAAGGCCGAGGGCGCGAGACTTTCCGTCGACCGCGCGCGCGTGAAGGAGCCGGCCACGGGCGGGCTCCTCTCGGACCTCGACAACGCCGAGTAGGAAAGCTTATCCGGCGCCTGCGTCGAGGCGCGCGAGAAACTCCTCGTAGCCGGAAACCTCGAGTCCCATGACGCGGCCCTGCGCGTCGAGGTCGAGGCTCACGCCGATCTCGTCCGCGAGCGAGATCACCTCGCCGATCTCGAGGGGATCGATCGAGACGCGCAACGAGAGATAGGTCGATCGCGCGAAGTCATCGTAGATCCGGCCGACGAGCGGCGCTTCGCGCAGCGCGTCCGCAACCTTGCCGCGCCCGAGGCGCACCAGCGCCGACTCGATGTCGTGCACGAGCTCGGGGAGGGCCTCGAAGAGCGTCATGGGCCCCGGGGTCGATGAAGACATGGCTGCGATTCTCTGGCGGCGGCACGCGCGGGTCAACTGCGCCTCGCCATCGGGGGCGGTACCATTGGAAATCGCGAGGAACGCCACCGACACATGAATCGACGTGAAGCGCTGGCCCGCATCGGCACCATCGCCGTCCTGCCCGCATCGACGAGAATCTGCGCGCAAGTGAATCCCGCCTCCGGCGCCATCCTCACGCGACCGATTCCCTCGTCGGGCGAAGCGCTGCCCGTGATCGGCCTGGGCACGTGGCAGACCTTCGACGTCGGCGCCTCGGCGCTCGATCGCGCGGCGCTCGAGGCGGTGCTCGAAGCGTTCGAAACGATGGGCGGGCGCGTGATCGACTCTTCTCCGATGTACGGGCGCTCCGAGGAAGTGGTGGGCGATCTCACGGCGAAGCTCGCGGCGAAGGCGCGGCTCTTCATCGCGACGAAAGTGTGGACCTCCGGCAGGGACGCCGGCATCCGGCAGATGGAAGACTCCATGCGCAAGCTGCGCGTGAAGGCGGTAGACCTCATGCAGGTGCACAACCTCCTCGACGTCGACACCCACCTCGATACGCTCGAGCGCTGGAAGCGCGATGGGCACGTGCGCTACGTAGGCGTGACGCACTACACCGCGAGCGGCGCGGAAGAAGTGGCGCGCGTGATCGAGCGCCGCAAGGTCGACTCCGTGCAGATCAACTACTCGGTCGCCGAGCGCGCCGCCGAGAAGCGGCTGCTGCCCCTCGCGCGCGATCGCGGGGTCGCGGTCATCGCCAATCGCCCGTTCGCGGGCGGCGAGATGTTCCGGAAGGTGGGCGGGAAGGCCATGCCCCCGTGGGCCCGGGAGATCGACTGCGAGAGCTGGGCGCAGCTCATGCTGAAATTCGTGGTCTCCCACCCGGCGATCACGTGCGCGATCCCTGCGAGCGCCAAGGTCGAGCACACGCGCGACAACATGAAGGCCGGCTACGGCCCCATGCCCGACGCGAAGATGCGCGAGGCCATCGCGGCCGAGATCGCGCGGCTTTAGTCAGCGCGCGCCAGGCGGCAACCAGGCGCCGAACGCGGCGAGCGCATCCTGCTCGCTCATCGCCCGGGCTTCAGCGGCGACGTCGGGCGGCACCCATCGCGGAAACGCGACCACGCGAGTTTCATGGCGACCCGACGGCGTGTGCTCATCGCGAACCTTCGCGAGCCGCTCCCGGGCGAAGCGCTCGGCGAGGCGCACCAGCGCCGGCCAGAGCCGGCGATGAACCAGCGTGATCTTTCCCTCGACGAGCCGGCAGACGAGGACCTCTTCCGAGCTCGAGACTTCCTCGAGCACGCGATAGATGCGCCGGCTCTGCGGGTGCGCCCACCAGCTGCCCTTGATCGGCGCGCCGAGAATGGCTTCCGTGAGCCTCGGCGCCGGGCCCTTGGCCGAAGCGAGGACGAGGCCGTGTTCCCGGACGAAATCGAGCGCTGCTTCTGCAGTCCTCACTCGTTCCAGACGAAGAGCCCGCTAATCACCGGCCAGTCGACCTTGCGGAACTGCTTGCCGGTCATCTCGACGTTCATTCCCGTGAATACGATGTTCTGGCCCGTGCCCGCGTTGAAAGTCGGCGTGTCCTGGACGTGCATGTGGATGTGCGGAAAATCGCTGTTGCCGGAGTTGCCGCACTTGCCGAACTCCTGGCCTTGCGCGACCTTCTGCCCCGGACGCACCGTGATCGACTTCTTCTGGAAATGTGCGAGATAGACGAAGCGATCGGCGCCAGCCTTGATCACCACCCCGTTGCCCATCGGATTCAGGGCATCCTTCACGCCGAGGGGATTGTCGGGGAATTCATCGGACACGGCGATCACCTCGCCCTCGACGGGCGAGAGAACGGCCGCGCCCCACGAGTAGAAATCCTCGATCTTCGACGCGCTGCCTTGCGCGAGCGCACGCTGCCCCGGCCCGTCGACACGGGCGAAATCGATGCCGTAGTACTGGGCGCGGACGCTCATGTGATGGTTCACGTTCGGCGTGTCGCCGCCCTGCATCACGAACCAGCGGCCGGCGAAGGGAAGGCGGTAGTCCTGCGCGCAGGCATTCGCGGCGGCCAGCAACAGCAGCAGACCGAGGAGCACGAATCTCATGGGGGAATCTCGAACGAGCGCGAGCGCGCCCGGCAGGCGGGAAGTTACTTCAAGCCCTCGAGCTTGCCGAGGTCGAGCGAGCTCACCGACGATCTCAGCGTGTCGATGTCGACGTTGCCGCGCGCCGATACCACGAAGCGGTCGTTGAGGACGAGGCTGAACTTGTTGCTGCCGCCGGTCTTGCTCACCTCCTCGTGGACGAGGCGGTTGCCGTCCTTGCGCGTCACCTCGCGGCGGTTCGCGTCCTCGCGCTCGCCCTGCACGCCCATCCACGACGCGAGCCCGAGCAAGCCCGCGGCGCCGCCCGTGTCGGTCACCTCCAGCTCGGCGTTCTTCCCGTTCGCGCCGTAGCGAGCCTCGACCTTGGCGGTCATGAGGCCCTGCACTCCGCCGCGCTCCGATTGCGTCGAAGTCTGCGGCATGCCCGCGAAGGAGGCGGGCACGAAGGGCTTCAACGCGTCGATCTGCACCGGCTCGACGCCCTTGCCGCCGGATATCGCGGTGCCGAGCACGCCCATCGCCGCCGCCATCTGCTCCTTCTGGTTGCCGCTCTTCTGGGCGGCCTCCATCCTCTTGCCCTGCTCCTGCATCTTCGCGGAGAAATCGTTGAGCTTGCCCATGGGGCTGTTGGCGTCGTACGTGACGTTTGGCGCCACTCTCGAACCCATGCCCATGCCGGCCATGCTTCCAGCGCCCATCATCGCGGCGCCCGAAAAGAAGCCGCCCACCATGGTGATGATGACCATCACCACGATTGCGGCGACGACCACGAGGGCGGTGTAGCCGATCGACTTGTCCGCGGGATTCTTCATGAGCCGCGGCAGGCCGAGATAGAGGATGTAGAGCCCGTAGAGCCCCATCAGGAGCGGAGGCC
>JADGRS010000378.1 GCA_017880705.1 Burkholderiales bacterium | reverse complement strand
GGAAGCTATGAGCCGGTCGCGCAGGTGCTCTTCACCGAGCTGAAGGTCGACGGCTACTTTCTCGAGTACGACGACCCGCGCTCGGGGGACTTCTCGCCGCTGCGCTACGTGCCGAAGGACAAGATCGTGGTCCTCGGCCTCGTGACCACGAAGATCGGAGAGCTCGAGAGCAAGGACACCCTCAAGCGGCGCATCGACGAGGCCGCGAAGTTCATGCCCCTCGACCAGATGTGCCTGTCGCCGCAGTGCGGGTTCTCGAGCACCGTCCACGGCAACGAGATCGCGCGCGAGTCCCAGGCCGCCAAGATCCGCCTCATCGTGGAGACCGCCGCCGAGGTTTGGGGCTAGGCCTGGTGCAGAAGAAGGAAGCCTTCCTGTCGATCCACCGGCAGGGGTTCGTGCGCGTGGCGGGATGCACGCCGCATGTTCACGTAGGCGATCCGGCAGCGAACGCGGGCGAAGTGCTCGCGCTCATGCGCGCGGCCGAAGCGCGCCACGTCGATCTCGCGCTATTCCCCGAGCTCGGCATGAGCGCCTACGCGATCGACGACCTGCTGCTGCAGGACGCGCTCCTCGAGAGCGTCGACGAAAGCCTGCGCCGCATCGCGGAAGCCTCGAGAGACTGGCGGCAGGTTTGCATCGTCGGCGCTCCGATCCGGCGCAACAATCGCCTCTACAACTGCGCCGTGGTGATCGCGCGCGGGAAGATCCTGGGCGTCGTGCCGAAGTCCTTCCTTCCCAACTATCGCGAGTACTACGAGAACCGCTGGTTCGCGCCGGGCGTGGGCCTCACCGGGCTCGAGGCCGGGGTCGCGGGCCAGCTCGCGCCTTTCGGCACGGACCTGATCTTCGCCGCGAGCGATCTTGCCGATTTCGTGTTCCACGCCGAGATCTGCGAGGACTTCTGGTCGGCCACGCCCCCCTCGACGCAAGGCGCGCTCGCCGGCGCTCTCATCCTGTGCAACCTCTCCGCGTCGAACGTCGTGGTCGGCAAGGCCGAGGAGCGAGCGCTGCTTTGCGCCTCGCAATCGGTGCGCTGCCTCGCGGCGTACGTGTTCTCGGCATCGGGACCCGGGGAGAGCACGACCGACCTCGCGTGGGACGGACAGGCGATGATCCACGAGCTGGGCGTCCTCCTTGCGCAAGGCGAGCGCTTTCCGAAGAAAAACCAGATGGTGGTGGCCGATGTCGATGTCGAGCGCCTGCGGCTCGAGCGCATGCGCACGCTCACCTTCAACGCGGCCGCCGCGGCGGCGGGCCATCCCGAGACGCGCTTTCGCCGCATCGCCTTCGAGCATCGGCCCGCGTACGAGGACGTCGGCCTCGAGCGCGCGATCGGCCGCTTTCCCTTCGTTCCCGGCGATCCGTCGCGCCTCGACCAGGATTGCTACGAGGCGTTCAACATCCAGGTGCAGGGACTCATGAAGCGCCTGGAGGCCACCCATGGCGAGCGCATCGTCGTGGGAATCTCCGGCGGCCTCGATTCGACCCACGCGCTGCTGGTCGCGTGCAAGGCGTTCGATGCGCTCGGGCTGCCGCGCGCGAACATCCTCGCATTCACCCTGCCGGGCTTCGCGACATCCGAAGGAACGAAGTCGAACGCGTGGGCGCTCATGAAGGCGTTGGGCGTCACCGGCGAGGAGATCGACATCAAGCCCGCGGCGATGCAGATGCTGCGCGACATGGGGCATCCGTTCGCCAAGGGCGAGCCCATGTACGACGTGACATTCGAGAACGTGCAGGCGGGATTGCGCACCGACTATCTCTTCCGCCTCGCCAACCAGCGCAAGGCCTTCGTCCTCGGCACGGGAGATCTTTCGGAGCTCGCGCTCGGCTGGAGCACCTACGGCGTGGGCGATCACATGAGCCACTACAACGTGAATGGCTCGGTCGCGAAAACGCTCGTCCAGTACCTGGTGCGCTGGGTAATGAAGTCGGGACAGCTTGACGAGAGCGCATCACGCACGCTCCTCGCGATCCTCGAGACCGAGATCTCGCCGGAGCTGGTGCCCGCGGGCGACGACAAGAAGCTGCAGAGCACGCAATCGAAGATCGGGCCCTACGAGCTGCAGGATTTCAATCTCTTCCACATCACGCGCTACGGATTGCGTCCCTCGAAGGTCGCGTTTCTTGCCTGGCACGCGTGGCGCGAGGCCTCGCGCGGCGTTTGGCCTCCCGGCCTTCCCGAGGACGGGCGCCATGCCTACACGCTCGCCGAGATCAAGAAGTGGCTCGGTGTCTTCCTCCACCGCTTCTTCGAGCTGAGCCAGTTCAAGCGCTCGGCATTGCCCAACGGGCCGAAGGTGGCTACGGGAGGAAGCCTCTCGCCGCGCGGCGACTGGAGGGCCCCGTCCGACGGCAACGCGCGCGCGTGGCTCGACGAGCTGGAGCACAACGTTCCGGACTGAAATTGGTGTCAGGTACGGATTACGCGGACAAGAATGCGTACCTGACACCAATTTCCGTAAAATCGAGTCATGAAATACGACGAGCAGTCCATCAAGGTCCTCAAGGGGCTGGAGCCGGTGCGCGCGCGCCCCGGGATGTACACCCGCACCGACAGCCCGCTGCACATCATCCAGGAGATGATCGACAACGCCGCAGACGAGGCCCTCGGCGGATTCGCCACGCGAATCATGGTGAAGATGCACGCCGACGGCTCCGTGAGCGTCGAGGATGACGGCCGGGGCATTCCCGTGGGGCCGCACCCGGTCGAGAAGGCGCCGACCGTGGAAGTGGTCTTCACGCGCCTGCACGCGGGCGGCAAGTTCGACAAGAAAGGCGGGGGCGCCTACGCATTCTCGGGCGGCCTTCACGGCGTCGGCGTCTCCGTGACCAACGCGCTCTCGAAGCGGCTCGAGGTCCGCGTGAAGCGCGACGGCGCCGTCTATGAGATGGCGTTCTCGGGCGGCGAAGTGGTCGAGAAGCTGCGCAAGGCGGGCAAGGCCGGCGCGAAGGAAACCGGCACATGGGTGCGCGCGTGGCCCGATGCGAAGTATTTCGACACGCCGAAAGTGCGCCGCCCGGATCTCGAGATGCTGCTGCGCGCGAAGGCGGTGCTGCTGCCGGGTCTCGTCGTGACGCTCGAGGAAGACGGCTCGAAGGATAAGCGCGAGTGGAAATACGAAGGCGGCCTTAGCGCCTACCTCCAGGAGCGTGTCGCCGACGCAGGTGGCTACGTGAGCCCGATTTTCGCCGGCGAATCCCACGTCGGCGCCGACGACGCGACGTACGCGCAGGGAGAAGGCGCGACCTGGGCGATCGCGTGGGCCGAGTCGGGGGGCGAAGGCGAATCGTTCGTGAACCTCATTCCCACCGTGCTCGGCGGTACCCACGAGGCGGGCCTGCGCAACGCGGTCTACGAATCCATCAAGGAATTCTGCGAGCACCACGAGCTCCTCACGCGCGGCGTGAGCCTGCAATCGGAAGACGCGTGGAAGCCGCTTCGCTTCGTGCTCTCGGCGAAG
>JADGRS010000003.1 GCA_017880705.1 Burkholderiales bacterium | reverse complement strand
GAAGTGGGAGTGGGTGAGCAAGTCCGAGGGCAGCGGCGGCATGGAGTTCACGCGCGTCGAGCCCGATCGCGTCGTCGAGTACGCGTTGTGGTTCCCAGAATTCAACTTGCGCTCCACCGGCGCGCTCACCCTCGAGCCGTCGGGAACCGCGACGCGCATCACGTGGAGCAACGCGGGCGACGTGGGCGGCAATCCGGTCAAGCATTACCTCGCCGTCATGATGGATCGCATGGTCGGCCCCGATTTCGAGGGCGGGCTCGCGAACTTGAAGGCGCTGGCCGAGAAGCCATGAGCGTGGGCGTCGCGCCGCCGAACGACGCGCCCCGCGGCTGCCCGAGCTGCCGTGACGTGATGCGCCGTGAAGTCTTCGATCGCAAGATGGGGGGCAGCGTCGCCCTCGACATCTGCTTCGCGTGCCATGGGATCTGGTTCGATCCGTACGAGAGCGCGCAGCTGACGCCCGGCGCGGTGCTGAAACTTTTCGAGGAGATCCACCAGAACCGCGATGCGACTGGCAGGCCCATCGCCGAGACTTCCCGCTGCCCCACGTGCCGGCACGCGCTGGTGCTCACGTACGACATGGAGCGCACGAATCGCATCACCTACTACCGCTGCCCCGACGGCCACGGCAGGTTCACGACGTTCGTCCAGTTCCTGAGCGAGAAGAACTTCGTCCGCTCCCTGAGCCCCGCCGAGGTCGAGAAGCTGAAGGCGGTGGTGAAGCAGGTGCGGTGCGCGAGCTGCGGAGCGCCGATCGATCTCGCGCGCGACGCGCAGTGCTCGTATTGCCATGCCCCGATCGCCATCCTCGACGCCGATGCGGTGAAACGCACGATCGCGGAGCTCTCCGATGAGGAACGCGCGCGCCGCACGGTGGATCCCACCGTGGCGGTCGATGCGCTCCTCGCGGGCCAGCGCTACTCGCGCGACGCGACGCCGTCGTTCTCGAGCTCGCAGGTGGTCGACCTCGTCGGCGAAGCGCTCGATTTCCTCATGCACCGATGACCCGAAAGGATTCCATGGAACACTCGATACGACTCATGGCATTCGCCGCCGGCCTTGCGTTGCTCGCGGGATGCGCGGCCCCACCGAAGGAGCCGCCGCCGAAGCCCTTCATCGGGACGATCTGGGAAGTGGTGCTCGAGCTGCCGCTCGCGGGCGAGCCGCCGCACATGCGCTTCGGCGACGGGCGTGTCGAAGGCTTCGGCGGATGCAACCGGTTCACCGCCCAGTATGTCCAGGACTCGGTGGGCGCGCGCGCCATCGCCATCCGCAGGATCGAGATCGACCGCAGGCTTTGCGATGCGGGGCCGCGTTTGGCCGAGGCGCGCATGCTCGAGGTGCTGCAGTCCGCGTCGAGCTACTCGGTCACGGGGAGCGTGTTGACGATGAGCGGCTCGGGCGGGACCCTCAGGTTGCGCGCGGTCGAGGCGAAGAAGTGAGGATCGGAAGCGCCCTGTGGTGCCCGCTCGCGGTGGGACTCGCCGCATGCGCGGCGCCTCAGAGCCCGGGGGGCTATCCCGGCGGCGAGATTCCGAAGCCGCCTTCCGCGGCGAGCGCGACGGCTGCGACTGCGCAACCGCTTGCGGGAACGCGATGGATGGGAGTGATCGACGCGTCGATCGACAAGCATTTCGCGCCGTGGCTCGAATTCGTGTCCGAGGGACGCGTCTCCGGCTACACCGGTTGCAACCTGCTGAGCGGCGCCTGGAAGATCGAAGGCGGCGAGGTGCGCGTCGGCCCGCTCGTCACCACCAAGCGCGCGTGCGCGGGTCCGGAGCAGGCGATCGAGCGCCGCGTCCTCGCCGCCCTGAACGAGCAGGCGCGCGTCACTCGCGAGGCGGGCCGATTGGTGTTCACGACGCCCGCCGGGGAACGCGTCGAATTCGCCGAGGCGCGGTAGCCCGCAATTCGTACCTGACACCAATTCCTAGTCCGGCAACAGCCGTCCTTCCTCGAGGTGGACGCGATCGCCGATGCGAAACGAGGGGCGGTCGGGATAGCGAAGCGTTTCGCCGGATCCGTCGTCGAAGCGCACGCGCACCTCCCAGTCGGGCCCCGCGGGAGCGATCGACAGGATCGCGCCGCAATTGACGCATACGTTTCGCGTCGAGCGCTCGTGCGAGGTATTGCGGGCGACCTCGTCGCTCGTGTAGTTGGGCTTGCCGGGAGCGGCGCGCGAGGGCAGGGCCTGCGCGTAGGGGGTCGCGGGCGGCGGCGAGGCCGGCTTGGCGTATTGCGGCGGCGGGCGCTGTGCAGCCGACGGCGCCGCGGGCTTCGCGGGCTCGGGCGTCGGCGGCGCGTCCGCGGGCGCCACCAGCGTTTCGCCCGGCAGCAGCGCGACATCCGGCGCGCTTCCCGCAACCTGCTGCCCTGGATTCGCCATGCTGGTCGGCGCGCTCGGCAATTGCGGTTTCGAGGGAAGCCAGTCGAGCATGTATGCGATCGCGAGGAGCGCGCCCGCCGTGAACGCGACGCTGCCGACCACCAGGGCGGCGGCGACGGCGGGATGGGAGCGGGCCGAATCGATCTGTGCGTTCATGCCGGGGACTCCGGGCGTCCGGGGCCTGGACACCCCGGGGACCGCCGTTAGATTTCGATGTGCGTGCCCAGTTCCACCACGCGGTTCGCGGGAATGTTGAAGAAGTCCGTCGCGCGCGTCGCGTTGCGCGTCATCCACGCGAACACGTGGTCGCGCCAGAGCGCCATGCCCGGCACGTCGCTCGTCGGAATCACCGTCTCGCGCGAAAGGAAGAACGACGTGTCCATCACGTCGAACGCGAGCCCGTAACGCACGCGGCACGCGTTGAGAATCTCGTCGATGTCGGGCTGCTCCTTGAACCCGTACCACGCCTCGAGCCTGAAGAAGCCGTTCACGAGGCGCTCCAGCTGCACCCGGTCCTCCTTGGGCACCACCGGCACGTCGTGGGAGATGACGGTGAGGAAGAGCGTCTGCTCGTGGAGGATCTTGTTGTGCTTGAGGTTGTGCAGCAGGGCATGGGGAACGGTGTCGATATTCGCCGTCATGAAGATCGCCGTCCCCTGCACCTTCACGGGCGGATGGGCCTCGAGGCCCTCGAGGAACGGCTTCAGCGGGATTCCCTGCTCCGAGAGGCGCCGGAACATGAGCGTGCGGCCGCGCTTCCACGTCATGAGGAGCATGAAGATCGCGGAGCCGATGAGCACCGGGAACCAGCCGCCGGAGAGGAACTTGGCCGCGTTCGAGGCGAGAAACATGAAGTCGACCACGAACATGCTGCCGATCACGAGGGCGACCACCCACGGCGACCACTTCCACAGCAGGCGCGCGACCACCATCGCGAGGACGCACTCGATCACCATGGTCGCCGCCACCGCGATGCCGTAGGCGTTGGCGAGGTTCTCGGAGCTCTGGAACCCCAGCACCAGCAGCACCACCGCCACGAAGAGCGACCAGTTCACGAAGGGGACGTAGATCTGCCCGATGGAGCGCTCGGACGTGTGCAGGATCTCGAGGCGCGGGATGTATCCCAGCTGGATCGCCTGGCGCGTCATCGAGAACGCCCCCGAGATGGCGGCCTGGGAAGCGATCACCGTGGCCGCCGTGGCGAGGACCACCATCGGATAGAGTCCCCATTCCGGCACCATGAGATAGAAGGGATTCTTGATGCCCGCGGGATTGGCGAGCACGAAGGCCGCCTGCCCGAAGTAATTCAGCAGGAGCGCGGGAAACACCAGGCTCAGCCACGCGATGCGGATCGGCCGCTTGCCGAAATGGCCCATGTCCGCGTACAGCGCCTCGCCTCCGGTAAGCGCGAGGAATACCGCTCCCAGCACGAAGAAGCCGGGCAGCGGGTAGGCGAAGATGAAATCCACGGCGTAGGCGGGCTTCAGCGCCGAGAGCACCGCGGGATTCTTCACGAGCTGCACTACGCCGAGGGCGCCGATCGCGACGAACCACACCGCGGTGATCGGGCCGAAGAACGCGCCGACCTTGCTCGTGCCGTGGCTCTGGATGAAGAACAGGCCCGCGAGCACCGCGAGCGTGATCGGGATCACGAACTTCGCGAACACCGGCGTCGCGACCTCGAGGCCTTCGACCGCTGAGAGCACGGAGATCGCGGGCGTGATCATGCTGTCGCCGTAGAACATGGCCGCGCCGAACATGCCGATGCCGATGATGGTCCACTTCAGGCGCGGGCGGCCCTTCACCTCGCGCAGCGCCAGCGCGAGGAGGGCGAGGATGCCCCCTTCGCCGTTGTTGTCGGCGCGCATCATGACGACGAGGTACTTGATGGTGATGACCCATACCATCGACCACACGATGAGGGACAGGATCCCCATCACGTTGTCGGGCGTGAGCGGGATCCCGTACTCGGGGTTGAACGCGGTCTTCAGCGCGTAGAGCGGGCTGGTGCCGATGTCGCCGAACACGACGCCGATGGCGCCGATCACGAGCGCGGCCGTCGCCCTTCGCTGCGCGGGTGAGGCGTGAACCGAAGCGGTGGGAGATGTCATTGTTTTGAATCCGCCGAACATGCCTGCGCATCCAAGGCGGAGTGCGCGCGGACTATACGCCCCTTTGTTGCGGCGCACAACGCCGCGGGTGGGCGATCGCCGGCGCCGCGGGTCATGTGTGAGCTTATCTCACAAGGGGCCGCTTAGAAATCGTTTGAATCCCGCGGTGCAGGCGTCAATAATGCTCACACTCGTGTCGCTCAAAATGAAAAGAAGAATCGCACTGGGGATGGCGGGGCGTGCGCGGACGCGGCGGCCGCGATGAAGGCGTCGTGGGCCTTCGACGTCCTCTGAGCGGCGGACGGCCCTAGGAGATCTTCGAGAAGTCGGGCGCTCGCTTCTCGAGGAACGCCGACAGGGCCTCGCGCGCCGCGGGCTCGCCGAGCATCGCCCGGAAATGCCCGGCCTCGACCTGCAACTGGTTGCGCACCGCATCGCGGTGCGTGCCCTTGAGTAGCGCCTTGGTGAGGCGCACCGATTTCGCGGGCAGCGCCGCAACCTTTCTCGCGGCCTCGCGCGCCGTGTCGAGCGCCTGCGCGGCCGGAACGACTTTCGTGACGAATCCCGCGGCGTACGCCGCCTGCGCGTCGAAGGGCTCGCCGAGGAGGAGCAGCTCCGCGGCGCGCTGGTATCCCGCCACCATCGGCAGCAGGTAGCTCGAAGCGAATTCCGGCACGAGGCCGAGGCTCGCGAAGGGAAGCCTGAAGCGCGCGTCGTCGCCCGCGTAGACGAGGTCGCAATGGAGCAGCAGCGTCGTGCCGATGCCGACCGCGGGGCCGTTCACCGCGGCGACGAGGGGCTTCGCCGCCTCGCTCGCCGCCTCGAGGAAACGGAACACCGGTGAGTCCATGCTCTGCGGCGGGCGCTTCATGAAATCCTCGAGATCGTTGCCCGCGGTGAAGACGCCGGGCTGGCCGTGGAAGAGGATGGCGCGCACCGTGTCGTCGCGCTCGCCTTCGCGGAGCGCGGCTTCGAGGGCCACGTACATGTCGCTGGTGAACGCGTTCTTCTTCTGCGGGCGGTTGAACTCGATGGCGAGCACTGCGCCGTGGCGATGCGTGAGGATGTCCATCAGGGCCTTTCGCTCTTGCGGATGACGAGCTTCAGGCCGGACCACACCTCGCTTACCGCGCACACCTTCACGTCGACGAAGCCCATGGGCAGCGCCACTTCGCGGATGGTGTCCTCGGTGATATCGGTCGCATTTTTTGCCCGCGGGATCGATCGTCTTGCGAAGCGCCGCCGCATGCTTGGCGAGGTCGGCCCTGCGGGTGACGAAGACGTGTGCCGCGGCGAGGCGGGGCGTTGCTTTCGTGGTGAAGTCGACCCCAGGATCGAGGCCCGCGAGCCAGTGGCGATATTCGCGCGGAGCATCCATCGTGTAGACGGTCATGGGCGCCTTGAATCCGAGCTTCCTCGCCAGCGGCGTCGCCGAAATTCCGGCCATCTCAGCGGCCTCCCGAAACCTCGATGAAGGTGCCGGTGGAGTACGAGGACTCGGGCGACAGGAGCCAGAGGATCGCGCGCGCCACTTCCTCGGGCGTGCCGCCGCGCTTCATCGGCACCGCGGCCTTCACGCGGTCCACGCGGCCGGGCTCGCCGCCGCTCGCGTGGATCTCGGTGTAGATCACGCCCGGGCGCACCGCGTTCACGCGGATGCCTTCATCGGCGACTTCCTTCGCCAATCCGATCGTCATCGAGTCGATGGCGCCCTTCGATGCGGCGTAGTCGACGTATTCGCCCGGAGACCCGAGGCGCGACGCGGCCGACGAGACGTTCACGATGCCGCCGCCCTTGCCGCCGTGGCGCGTGGACATCCGCCGCACGGCCTCGCGCGCGCAGAGGAATGCGCCGGTGATGTTGGTCGCGAAGACGCGCTCGAAGCGGGCGGCCTCCATGTCGTCGAGGCGCGTCTGGCGCTCGAGGATCCCGGCATTGTTGACGAGGGCACTGATCGCCCCGAGCTTCGCCTGCGCTTCGTCGAAGAGCCGCACGACGTCGACTTCCTTCGCGATGTCGCCGGCGACCGAGATCGCGCGGCCGCCGGCATTGGTGATTTCCGCCACGACCCCATCGGCGGCATCGCTCCGGCTGAGGTAGTTCACGCAGACCGAGTAGCCGCGCGATGCCGCGAGCCGCGCGGTCGCGGCGCCGATGCCGCGTCCGCCGCCCGTCACGATCATCGCGCCGAGATTCGCGCCGGTCGCGTCCATCGATGCAGTCCCCGATTGATTGTCGCGGCCTCGTTGTACCACAGAACTCCACGGCTTCCGCGATGGCCGATAATGCGCATCTTCCGGTCGCGCCCCATGCCATGAACCTCTACATCGTCACCGGCACTACCAAGGGTCTCGGCGAGGCGCTTGCTGCCCGCATCTCGCTCGACCAGGACAACGAGCTGATCGCGCTCGCGCGCGCTCCCGATGGGCCGATCCGGGGCGGCGCCCGCTTCGAGGTCGATCTCGCCGACACCGCGGCGCTCGATAAGGTGTTCGACCGTGTCGAGGAGCGCATCCGCGGCAAGGGTTACGCGAAGGCGGTGCTCATCAACAACGCGGGCGTCGTGGCGCCGGTGGCGCCGCTCGAGCGCGCCGACGCCGGCGAGATCGAGCGCAACCTCGTCGTGAACCTCGTCGCGCCGATGCTTCTCATGGGCCGGTTCCTCCGCGCGACCGAGGCGGGGGCGCCGCTGCGCCGCATCATCAATATTTCGTCCGGCGCGGGGCGGCGCCCCATCTCGGGATGGAGCGCGTACTGCGCCGCGAAAGCGGGGCTCGACATGGCCACCCGCGTGGTCGCGCTCGAGGCGCAGGCGCGTTCGCTTCGCGTCGAAGCGGTAAGCCTCGCGCCGGGAGTGATCGACACGCCGATGCAGGGCACCGTGCGCAGCGCTTCGGCGCAGGACTTCGCCGATGTCGAGCGCTTCCGCCGGATGAAGGACGAGGGCGCATTGCGCCCGGCGATGGATGTGGCCGAAGACATCCTGCGCGCGGAGAGCGCGGGAAAGCTCGCGGGTGACGCGGTGCTCGACCTGCGGGACCTCGGGTGAGGGGCGTCCGCCGGAATTAAAGGCGATAGTGCGCTGTTTCCGGGGTTGCAGTAGACTTTCGGCGCGGTTCACGTCCACCAAAAGGAGAACAATCCATGAAGCGCATCTTTGCCCTGGCTGCCACCCTGCTTTTTGCCGCGGGAACGGCGCTGGCGTTCCACTGCCCCAAAGACATGAAAGCGATCGACGACGCGTTGGCCAAAAACCCGAAGCTTTCCGAGGCCGACGCGAAAGCGGTGAAGAAGTACCGCGAGGATGGCGAGGCCCTCCACAAGGCCGGCAAGCACCAGGAGTCGATCGACACCCTGGCCAAGGCCATGAAGATCCTCAAGATCGACACTCCCGCGCCCGCAGCGCCGAAGAAGTCGTAACGCGTTACGCTGGAAAAGACGCCGCGGTTTCGCCCGCGGCGTTTTTCATTGCGGACGGCGGAAGAACGCCATCCAGATCGCGAGTGCCGCGAAGGTCGCGAACCATACGATCGCCCACTCGGGGATCGAAAGGCCGATAAGCGTCCAGTCGACCGTCGAGCAGCTCCCGGTTCCCGCGAACACCTTCGGAAGCGCCTGGGAGAGCGGAAAATTTCCCATCAGGAAGTCGAGGTCCGCGCCGCAGGTTTCCACCTTCGGGGGAAAGTGCTGCAGCCACGAGTGGCGCATCGCCACGCCGCCGCCGGCCACCGAGAGCATGACGACGAGCGCGCCGTAGACCTTGAGCGCGAGGCCCTTGGGCCCTTGGATCGCGCCCGCGAGCGCGACGACGCCGATGAGAATGAACGCATAGCGTTGCAGGATGCACATCGGGCAGGGCTCGAGGCCGTCGTGTTCCTGGAGGTAGAGCGCGAGGGCGATCACCGAGGCGCAGGAGACGAATACGAACGCGAAGGCGATACGGGGGGTGATTCGCATCCGGCAATTTTCTCACAAGTGATCGAGCGGGTTATGATCGTCGCTATCCGCCTGGAGTTCCGCCATGCCGATGAATCTCCCCACCAAGCCGATGCTCACGCTCGAGGCCGCGCGGGTGGCGCTGTCGGCCGCCGAGGCCGAGGCGCGACGCAACCAGTGGCGCGTCGTGATCGCCGTCGTCGACGATGGGGGCCACACGATCCTCCTTTCGCGCCTCGATGGCGCGCAGTGGTCGAGCATCGAGACGGCCGTGCAGAAGGCCCGCGCGGCGATCGCGTGGAAGCGCCCCTCGCGGCTGCTCGAGGAGTCGGTGAACAATGGCCGCACCGCGTTCCTTTCGATCGCGCAGGGCATGGCCATCCTGCAGGGCGGGGTGCCGATCGAGGTCGAGGGCGCTCTCATCGGCGCCGTGGGCGTCTCCGGAGTCAAGGCTTCCGACGACGAAGTGATCGCCCTGGCCGGGGTAAATGCACTGAAAGCGTCGCTCGGCTAGTAATCCCCCCCGGGGAACGGCAAAATAGCGGTCCTGTGGCCACCCGTCCGGGTGGCTGCTGTAACTAATTAAAAAAATGGACCTTTATCCCCTCGGGCTTCTCGACACCCTGCGCGCCTACCGCGAGGGCCGCGCCACCGTCCAGGAATATGTGCTTTCCTGCTCCCAGCGCGTTGCCGCGCTGGAGTCGCGGATCCAGGCCTGGGAATGGTTCGACGCCTCGCGGGCCATGGCCGAGGCCGAGGAGCGCGCGGGCGGCATCCTCCAGGACCTTCCCCTCTTCGGTATCCCCGTCGGCGTGAAGGACATCATCGCCACACGCGGCATTCCGACGCGCTACGGCTCGCGAATCTTCGCCAACAATGTGCCCACGCACTCGGCGTGGATCGTGCGGCGCCTCGAGGCATTGGGCGGCTTGGTGATGGGGAAGACCGTCACCACGGAATTCGCCTACCGCCAGCCCGGGAAGACGCGCAATCCCTGGAACGCCGCGCACTCGCCGGGCGGCTCCTCGAGCGGTTCGGCGGCCGCCGTTGCCGCGGGATTCGTGCCCATCGCCATCGGAACCCAGACGCTCGGCTCCGTCATCCGGCCCGCGGCCTACTGCGGCGTGGTGGGCTACAAGCCGAGCTTCGGCGCGATCTCGCGCACCGGTATCCTTCCCTTCAGCGCCACCCTCGACACGGTAGGAGTGTTCGCCCGCTCGGTCGCCGATGCCGCGTGGTTTGGGACATGCCTCATGGGTCCGGATCCCCGAGACGAGGCAACCCTTGTCCGGGGTCCCGAGAAGATCCTGCGCGTGCCGTTGGAGCCCCTCGCGTCGGCCCCGCGCATCGCCGTCGTGCGCACCCAGAAATGGCCGCTCGCGAGCGAGGCGCAGAAGAACCATTTCGAGGAATCGATCGCGAAGCTGCACGCCGCCGGCGCCGCCGTGCGCGAAGTGAACCTGCCGCGCCTATTCGACGAGGCGTGGGAAAACGTGGCTCTCCTCATGGCGTGCGACGCGGTGAAGAGCTTCGCCTCGATAGAATCTCGCCACCGCATCCGCCTCTCGCCTCACCTGATCGAGGTCCTCGACCGCGGCCATCGCGTGACGCCCGAGCAGTACGCGAAGGCGCGCGCCCGGCGCGACGAGTACCGCCGCTGGCTCGACGGCGTGTTCGAGCGCAACGACGCGATCGCGACGATCCCCGCGACCGGCGAAGCGCCCGAGGGCCTCTCGAACACCGGCGACGCGAGCTTGTGCTCCCTCTGGACGCAGGCCGGAATGCCCGCGATCACGCTTCCCTCGGGCTTCGGCCCCAGGGGATTGCCGCTCGGGACCCAGATCGTCGGGCGTTACCGCGAGGACCAGCGCGCCCTCGAGATCGCGTCGTGGGTCGAATCCACCCTCGCATTCAAACCGGGCCTCGCCGGCGGCTGACCGCCGGCGCGGGTGATCGCTATCGCCTCATTGAAGTGGGGGTGAAGCTCGAGCCGGGGGAGCGTGGCCTTGCATAGGTGAGGGATCTCGCTTCTTACGATTTGCGCTCGAATTCCCTGCGCTTCTTCTTTTCTGCGGCGAGCGGGGCACCCCCTCTCGAGCTTCA
>JADGRS010000071.1 GCA_017880705.1 Burkholderiales bacterium | reverse complement strand
GCCCCTTCCACGCCTGGCCGATCACCGGGGTGTTGCGGGATGTTGCGGGATGTTGCCGACGCGCGCGCTACTTCGCGGCAGGGCGCTCGCGCGAACGCATCTGCGCGATCGCGGCAGCGGGGATCGCGATGTTCAGGTTCGCGCCGTACGAATGCGGCGTCGTCGCGATTCCCACCAGGCGTCCGAACTCGTCGAATACCGCGCCGCCGCTGCCGGCCGGAGCGATGGGCACCGAGATCTCGAGCACCTTGGCCTCGCCCGCGCTTTGCACGCGGTTCACGCTGCCCATGGTGAGCGCGAGATCTCCCTTCGCGTTGGCGCCGAGCACGTAGATCTTGTCGCCGGCCCTTGCGTCGTCGGCCGCGAGGGTGATCGCGCGCGCGTTGAGTCCCGGCACCGAGACGCGGCACAGGTCGAGCACCTCGTCGGTGACCGTGAGGCTCCCGGAATTCGATTCTGCGCCGACCTTCACCACGAGCTGCGCGCCGCCGGAGATGCCGTGGCAAGTCGTGACCATCACGCCGGGCTCGAGCGCGATCGCGAGGCCCACGGGCGTGGAGCGCCCCGACATCTCGTAGCTCATCACGCGCCCCACCGATTGCAGCGCGGCGGGGAGGATCTGCTCGGGGCCGAGGGGCTTGGGTGGCGGCGGCGGAGGCGGCTTGGGCGCTTCGGCGACGGGCTCGGGCTTCGGCGCCTCGGGCGCGTGCCCGGAGCGCATCGCGAAGAAGATCGCGATGACGAGCACCACGACCACGCCGATCGCGGGCTTCATGTATTTCTTGCGCGGGTCCGCTTCCTCGCCGCCGTCCTCGAGGACGAGGTCGGGCTCGGACTGCTCCGCGGCGGCGGCCTTCTCCGCTGCGGTCACGAGAGAGGCGTCGTATGCGGCGCGGCGTTGCGGATTCGCGAGGATCTCGTGGGCCTGGTGCAGCAGCGATTGCCCGCTTGGATCCTGGGGCACCGCGCGCTGCAGCTCCGCGGTGCGCTTCTGGAAGGCGAGACCGACGTCGAGGGCGTTCGCGTCGCGCGCGACGCCCAGGATCTCGTAGAGGTTCTTCTTCGGCGAAGCCATGGGCGCAATCATCGGGCTTTGCGCGGCGCCATGCAAACGGCGCCCGTCGATCAGCCCTTCGAGCCCTTCGATCTCATCGCCACCACGATGACAATCATGGCGATCACGAAGAGGCCCGCCAGGACGGGGAAGCGCCACTCGAGCATTTTCGCAGTCATGTCCTTCGAGTCCGCGAGCTCGGGACCGAATGAGAGCGCCTCGGTGTCGTTGGGGAGCGGCCCGATGGTCGTCACCTTGCCGGTTCGCGGGTCGATGCTGACGAGGTTCGCCTGGGGAGGCAGGCCGCCGTCGGTGTTGATCCCGTAGACGATTCCCCTGGGCGAATACGTGAGCCCCTTGATGAGGTCGGGAAAGGCGGCCCCGACGAGGGTCGGCCCCGGGGCGATCGTTCCGGTGGCAAGCTCCACGACGTCGAGCGTCCCCTTGCCGCCGGTCGCGCTCACCAACGCTCGTCCTCCTCCGATCAACGCGATCCCGCCTTTCAGCACGCCTTGCTGGAAGGAGTGGCCGCGCGGTGTCGCCACTCCCGAGTCGAGGTCCACGGTGGCCATCTGGTAGGTGCCGGGAAGCCACATGTAGAGCGTGCCGTCGAGGTCGAACTGGATATCGCTGCCCGTATGGCCCAGGTCGCCGATGGGCGTGACGGCCCCGGATTGGGAATCGATCTTCACCAGCGAGTGCGGAGCGATCCCCGACGTCGGGGCGGTGATGCCGTAGAAGACTCCGGTCTTCGGGTGGATGGCGAGCCCGTCGAGGCCGACCGGCGTCTTGCCGGCGACGGTGAGGGAAGCCACGAGGTGGGTGACCGCGGACTCCGTGTCCACGACGTACAGGTTTCCCTCGACGCCCTTGTAGCTGGAATCGGCATACGTTCGCATGCTGACCGCGTAGAGCGTCTGCGCGCTCGCCGTGACGCAGAGCAGCGCTGCGCAGGCGGCCGACGCGAGGAGAAATGACGGTTTCATGGGCTCGATGAACGCTGGAGTCCGTGATTCTACCTTTGTGGGGTGCCTCGCGGCCGGCGACGGCCACCGCATCGCCGGGCAATAATGGGCGAATGGGACGACTTCTCTGCCTTGCTGCGGCGCTCATCCTCGCGGGTTGCGCGACCCCATTCGATCTCCAGGGCCACCGCGGCGCGCGCGGGCTGGCGCCGGAAAACACGCTTCCCGCTTTCGCGAAGGCGATCGAGATCGGCGTCGTCACGCTCGAGCTCGACACGGGCGTGACGCGCGACGGCGTCGTGGTGATCTCCCACGAGGTGCGCCTGAATCCCGATTTCGTGCGGGGACCCGACGGCGAGTGGCTCACGACGCGCGGGCCGGCGATCCACGACGTCACCTTCGCGGAGCTGTCGCGCTACGACGTCGGGCGATTGAAGCCCGGCACGGCGTATGCGCGCAGCTTTCCCGAGCAGGTCGCGGTGGACGGCACGCGCATTCCGCGGCTCGCCGATCTCTTCGCGATGGTGCGCGATGCCGGGAACCGCTCGACGCGCTTCAACATCGAGACGAAGATCTCGCCGCTCGAGCCGGGCGACTCCCTCGCCGCCGAGCCTTTCGCCCGCGCGGTGATCGACGAGATCCGCAAAGGCGGCATGGAGCATCGCTCGACGCTGCAGTCGTTCGATTGGCGAACGCTGCGGATCGCGCAGCGCGCGGCGCGCGAGATTCCGACGGTGTACCTGACGGCCCAGCAGAAATTCTTCGACAACATCTGCACGGGCGCCGCGGCCGGCACTCCCGACGTGAAGCCCTCCGAGTGCGGCGCGTCCCCCTGGACCGCGGGCTTCCAGTTGCGCGACCACGGCTCGGTGCCGCGCATGGTGAAGGCCGCGGGCGGCGCGGTGTGGTCGCCCTTCCATCGCGACGTCGACCAGGCCCGGATCGCCGAGGCCCATGCGCTGGGCCTCAAGGTCGGCGTGTGTACCGTCAACGATCCCGCGGACATGACGCGCCTCATCGAGCTTGGCGTCGACGGCCTCATCACCGATCGCCCCGACATCGCCAAGAAACTGGTGCCGAAGTGAAATTGGTGTCAGGTACGCATTTCGGAAGCGCGGGCTCGCCCGCGCTCACGGCCGAAATGCGTACCTGACACCAATTTCTACGCGACCTGGGCGCGGCCGCGGCGTTCGTTCACGAAGGCGAGCACGATCAGGGCGGCGATGAAGAAGCCGCCGGTGAGGAGGATCGCCAGGCGATGGTTGCCGCCGGTGACCCACGTGACGACGCCATAGGTGAGCGGGCCCAGGATCGCCGCGAGCCGGACCGCCACGCCCCACAGTCCGAAGAATTCCGCGCTGCGTCCCTCGGGCGAGAGAAAGGCGACGAGCGCGCGCCCCGCGGACTGACTCGATCCCATGCACAGCCCCGCGAGATTCGCCGCCACCCAGAACGTCGCCGGCGTGCGCGAGAAGAACGCGACCACCGTCATCGCGACCCATCCGACGATCGTGAGCCGCAGCGCCACGACCTTGCCCACGCGATCCTGCGCATAGCCGAAACCGAAAGCGCCGATCGCCGCGGTCACGTTCACGACGAGCACGAGGAGGATCGTGTCCTGCGTCTTGAAGCCCATCACCTGCTCGGCGTAGATCGCGGCGAGCGCGATGACGGTCGCCACGCCGGCCTGGTAGAAGACCCCGCAGAGAAATACGAGGAGGAGATCGCGATAGCGCCCCGCCGATCGCGCGGTCTCCATCAGTCGCGCCAGCGCCGCGCGCGCCCCGGGCACCGTCGCGGGGAGCGCGCGTTCCTTGAGCCACAGGAAGGTCGGCAGCGCGGCCAGCGCGAAAACCGCCGCCGTGATGATCATCGTGCCGGGCACCGCCGCCGATGAGGTCGAGCCGCGCGACTCCGCGGTCATCACCCACGCGAGCGAAATGGCGAGCGCGAGGATGCCGCCGAAGTAGCCGAGGCTCCATCCCCATCCCGACACCTTGCCGAGCGCCTCGGGCCGCGCGATTTCCGGCAGGAACGCGGCGACGATGTTCTCGCCCATCGAATACGCGACGTTGGACACGATGATGAACACGACCGCCCAGGCGACCGCGCCGGGGCCGGTCCACGCGAGCGCGACCGTGCCCGCGATGCAGATCGCCGTCGAATAGGCGAGAACCTGCTTCTTCGCCGCGTGCGCATCGGCCCACGCGCCGAGGAGCGGACCGATCACCATCACCATCGCGTAGGACACGGAGAGCGCCGCGGTCCACGCGAACGTCGCCCACTCGGCGTTCGCCGCCACCACCGCGACGAAGTACGCGTTGAAGACGGCGGTGAGGACCACCGTCGTGTATCCCGAGTTGGCGAAGTCGTACATCGCCCACGCCCACACCTCGCGGCGCGCCACTCCCGGATTGAGGGCCGACTGGCCGGGAACGCTAGGCAATTGCTCTTCCCACGGCCGCTACTTGTCCCAGGGCTTCATGGTCGCGAGATGCGCCTGCGCTTCCTCGAGCGCGCGATCGCGATTCATCTGCAGGTCGGGAAGCGTCAACGGAACCACGCGATCCGGGATGACGCCCTCGCCCTCGATGCGCTTGCCGTTGCCGAGGACGAAGCCCACCTCGCTGTACGCGAGCTCCGCGCCTCCGGGGATGCGCGCGTATCCGAGGAAGCCGAGGAGGCAGCCGCAGCTCGGCTGGCCCATCACCTCGGCGCGGCCCGCCGCCTGCATGGCGCCCGCGAAGAGCTCGCTGCCGCTCGCGCTGCCGGAGTTCACGAGGATCACCACGGAGCCCTTGTACGCATCCGGGGCGCCCGGGACCACCTGCTTCAGCTTGATCATCTGGAACGTGCCCATGAAGAGCGCGATCGGCTTGCCGTCGCGCGTGACGACGCGGCCCAGCTCGGTGCGCGACGGGAAGAATCGCGCGAGCATCAGGTTCACCGCGTGCATCGATCCGCCGGGATTGCCGCGCAGGTCGATCACGAGGCCGGGCGTGTCCTTCAGGGAGTCGATCCCGTCGATCGCGCGCACCGTTGCCGAGAACGTCCACTCGTTGAAGCGGATGTAGCCGTAACCCGAGGGAAGGACGCGGTGGCTTTCGGCGGCGCGCGTGACGACGCGCCGGCGGGTGAGCCTCGCGTCGAAGCGCGTGCCGTCGGCGCGCTCGAAGGTGAACGATTCGCTCGTGCCCGGCTCGCCGGTGATGAGGCGGCGCAGCGCGCGCGAGTGCCGCGAGCGCTCGGTCGAATCGAGGCGCGTCTCGGACTTGACCTTCTCGTACGCGACCTCCGCGGGCTCGGCTCCGATCTTCACCAGTGTCATTCCCGGCCGCACGCCCGCCCACCACGCGTCGGAATCGGGATTGACCGAAGCGATGGCGAGCTTGCCCTCGGTGGGGACGAAGGTGAAGCCGAGCGTCACCGACTCCTCGCGCGCGCGCAGCGCGACGCGCCGCGGGGATTCGACCCGCGTGTGCGCGTCCTTCAGCTCGCCCGCCATCCTGTCGAGCGTGTCCCAGAACGCGTCGTCGTCCGCCGCCGCGAGCGCGAGCGGCTGGTAGCGCCGCGCGATCGCATTCCAGTCCACGCCGTTCAGCTTCGCGTCGTAATAGCGATCGTTGATGGTTCGCCAAACGAAGTCGAACGCGCGCCGGCGATCCTCGGCACGCAGCGTCGCCGGCGGCGGCGAAGGCACGAACTCCGTCGGCAACGGCGTCGCCTCTCCCAGCTGCCGACCGATCATGTTGTTCGGATCGACGATCGAGCAGCCCGCCACGAGCAGCGAGCCAAGAATTGGTGTCAGGTACGAATTAAAAATTCGTGTCAGGTACGAATTTCGGCGTAATCCGACAGCCAGGCGACACGTTTGTTGCATATGGCACGCACCCCTCGTCAATTCGTTCCTGGCTACCCCTCCCACGTTGTCCATCGGGGCAATAACCGCCAGAAGATCTTCCATTCTGAGACAGATTACCGATTTCTATGGCGTTGCATGAAGGAAGCGGCGGAAGAGTTCCAGGTTGCGGTGAATGCCTATGTGTTCATGACCAATCATGTTCATCTGCTGCTAACACCGGGGGATCCCTCCGCCATTTCCAGCGCCATGCATTCGGCCTCGCGTCGATACGCCGGATACTTCAACCAAAGATACGAGCGCACCGGTACGTTGTGGGAAGGGCGGTTCCATGCATCTCTCGTCACCACGGACCACTACCTCTTCAGCTGCCATCGCTACATCGATCTCAATCCCGTCCGAGCGGGAATCGTCGTGGATCCCTCCGTCTATCCCTGGTCCAGCCACCGGTTCTACGCGATGGACGAAGGGAATGCGCTGGTGACTCCTCATCCCGCGCTGAGCGCGCTGGGCCGTGATGGGACATCCCGCCGAGCGGCGTATCGTGCCCTCTTCTCGTCGCCCCTGGAGGGAGTCGAGCTCGAAGCCATCAGGAAAGCCAGCCTGTCGGGCACTGCTATAGGTGCGCGAACGGCACTGCGAGGGCGCAAACCCAAGAAATGCGTACCTGACACGAATTTTTAGGGGCAGGGGACGGCGCGCAGCTGGGTGCCGGTGTAGTCGCGCTGCAGGAGGGCGAGGCGGGCGACGGTCTCGGTGTCGGGCTCGCGGATGAGCATCACGATCTCGCGCATCTCCCGCGCGAAGGGGCCGATCTCCCCGCCCTTCACGCCCTTCGCTTCGAGGGAAGAGAGATAGCGGCGGGCGGCGTCCTCGGTGGAGAAGACGCCGAGAGAAATCGCGTTGTCGGGGCGGATCGACATCTCGCTCACGCCCTGGCGGCGCAGTTGCGCCATGCTGGCCTCCGCGGCGCGGCGATCGCTCGCCGGCGCGACGAAGACCCAGTAGCGCGTGATCTCCTCCACGCGCCGTTCGACCAGCCGCTCGCCGAGCTTGAGCGCGGCGAACGCGTCGCGCGCGCGCGCGATGTCGGCGCCGGCGATTCCCGAGAATTCGACGCACGCCGCGCCCGCGAGGCTCTGCACGGTCCTGCGCGTCTCCTCCTCGGTGCGGGCGGCGACGACGGGCGGGGTCACCGCGACGATGCGCACCTCGTCGCGATTGCGCTCGCGCGCCGAGAAGTCGTGATTTTCGGCCGCGGCCGAGAGCCACAGGTGGGCGCCGAAGCCCAGGGTGGCGAGAAGCAGCAGGAAGAACAGGAATCGCGACACGGTCAGGATTTGCGCGCGATGAGCGCGAGGCCGTCGAGCACCAGGTTCTCACGAAAGTTCACCGGCGGCGGCAGCGACGCGGCGATCTCCGCCGCGGCGCCGCCCGACAGGATGATACGGCCCGGAGGCGAGCCGCGGGAGGCCATCGCGCGCGCCAGGCGCTCGATCGCGCCCACGCACGCCTGGATCGCGCCGCTGGTGATCGCGTCGGGCGTCGTCACGGGAAGGTCCACGAGCGCTCCTTCCGTGAGGCGCAGATCCGCGGTTCCGCCTTGAAGCGAGCGGCGCATCAAAGCCGGGCCCGGGACGATGAGCCCGCCCAGGAATCGGCCGTCCGCGCCGAGCGCATCGATGGTGAGCGCCGTGCCCGCGTTCACGACGAGCTTGTGGCCAGGCTCCTCGCCCCGATGGGCGGCGATGAGCGCGGCCCAGCGATCGCTGCCCAGCTGGCGCGGATCGCGATACGCGCTCGTCACGCCGAGCTCCTCGCGCTCGGCGCGGATCACGTGCAGCTTCACGCCGCCCTCGCGGCACGCCGCCTCGAGGTTCGCCAGCACCTGGGGACCCGCGACGTTCGATGCGATTGCCGCGTCCACCGGAAACTGCGCGCGCAGCGCTTCGAAGAGCGCGGCCGATTGCGCGGTGCCGATCGATCCGGTCGCGCGCCATCCGCCGCCCGCGTGCACGCCCCACTTGATGCGGGTATTGCCCGCGTCGATCGCGAGGATTGTCCTTTCACTTCCCACGAAGGGAGATCTCGGCCGAGGAGAGATGGACCGTGCGTCCGTCGGCTGTCGCGACCACGAGGGCGCCGTCGGGCGCCACGTCGATCACTTCGGCGTCGAAGGCGCTGTCGCGTGGGGGCGACACGCGCACGCGCCGGCCCTGGTACGCGTGCATCGCGCGCCACGCGTCGCGCGAGGCGGCGAAACCCGCGCGATCGAACTCGTCGAGCATGCGCGCGAGCGAGGCGAGCAGGCGCGCGAGCAGCTCGCTGCGCGATGCCGCCGCCGGGGAGCATTGCACGACATCGGTCACCGGCTGGTCGATGCGATCGAGGACGCTCTCGCAAAGGCGATAGTTCACGCCGATGCCGATCACCGCGACGCTCGGGCCCTGCATCTCGCCGCTCGTCTCCACGAGAATCCCGGCGAGCTTGCGGAAATCGGAGACGACATCGTTGGGCCACTTCACCTGCACGCGCTCGACGCCGCATTCGCGCAGCACGCGGGCCACCACCTCGCCCACCGCGAGCGAGAGCCCGCCCAGGTGCCCGGCCCCGCGCTCGAAGCGCCACAGCAGCGAAAAGGTGAGCGACCCGCCGAGGCTCGACACCCACGAGCGGCCTCGCCGCCCCCGCCCCGAGCTCTGCCACTCCGCGGCGAGGCACGTTCCCGTGGGGGCACCCTCCGCGGCGAGCTGCAGCAGCCGCGTCGAGGTCGACTCGATCTCGTCGACGATCTCGAGCCGCAGCCGCGCATCGAGCGCGCGCAGGCGCTCGCCGATCGCGGCCAGGTCGAGAAACTCGATCGGCGCCGCGAGGCGGTAACCTTTTCCGGGGATGCTGAAGAGCTCGACACCGAGCTCCGGCGCCGCCTTGAGCGCCTCCGACAGGGTCGCGCGCGAGCGGTTCAGGGCGCGCGCGATGTCCTCGCCCGAGTGAAAGCGCCCATCGGCGAGGCGCCGCAACGCCTGGAAGGTGAGGGCGCTCATTTGCGGCCGCGGTTCTCCTGCCGCACCTCGAACGCCTCGCGCCGGTAGGCGACGTCGGCGATGATCGCGTCCAGCAGCAACGCCACGCGCCTCGAGAGCTTGCTCGCCTTGCGGTAGTCGGCCTCGGCGATGAAATCCGCGCGCCCGGCCTCGAGCAGCTTCATGCAGATGGCGCGCTGCCGCTCGCTCTTCGCGTCGAACACGGCGACGGTGTGCCCGCCGCTCTTCTTGGTGAGCGCCATCGACGGCACGTCGGTCATGCCGTCGCCGACGTAGATGATGTTCGCGAAGGGAATCGGCCGCTCGGCTTCGGGCATGTGCTCGTTGATCGATTCGGTGACGAGCTCGAGCCCCTTGTTGATGCGGAAGAGGAACTGCGTCTTCAGCGTGTCGGTGACCAGGAGCTTGGGAAAGGTCGCGACGCCGTGGTGGTTGAAGTGATACTCGGAGGCGTAGATGCGCTTGAAGTGCTTGCGGATCGAGACGCCGTCGAGGATCTCCTTCTGGCCCGCGGAGATGAGGTAGTGCGCGAGCTTCACCTGCCCGCGCGAGCGCCTCTTCACGTAGGCGTTCATGCGCGCGAACCAGGTCGCGACTCCGGGGAAATATTCGATCGCGCCCGCCATCGCCGCGAAGTCCTCGCGCTTCACGTCGACCTTCTCGCGCTCGAGCGCCTCGATGATGTGGCGCATGTACACGAGCATCGGATCGCTCTCGGTCTCGCGCGCCTCGCGATTCACCATCGCCCAGAACTGCGCCGGCTCGACCCCGATCTTCGGCAGCACCGTGTACTCCTGCATCGGCTGCGGGGAGAGCGTGCCGTCGAAATCGTAGACGAGGGCGATGGTGTTCTGGAAGAAACTTTTGCTCACGGCCGATGCCAAATGCGGGTTCGTGCCATTCTACTTTGTCCATGAACCTGGGATTCCTCCCGTCGCTGCCCTTCGAGATGAGCTTCCCGCTCCTCTTCGGCGTGCTGCTGGTCGCCGGCATGCTGGGCGGGGAGGTCGCGAGGGGCGTGAGGCTTCCGCGCATCATCGGCTACGTGGTGGCGGGAATCATCCTCGCGCCCCTGGCGCAGGCGATGGGGATCGAGCCGCTCCTCGAGGGCGCACGCCTCTTCGTGGACCTCGCGATCGGACTGGTGCTCTTCGACCTGGGGCGGCGCATGGACCTCAAGTGGATGATGCGCGACTGGACGCTCGCCGCGACCGGCCTCGCGGAAAGCTTCCTCACCTTCGGCGCCGTGTTCGCGACGCTCCTCGCGTTCGACTTCGCGCCGGTGAAGGCGGGCATCGCCGCGGCCATCGCGATGGCGAGCTCGCCCGCGGTCGTGATGCTCATCATCCAGGACACGAAGTCCGAGGGGCAGGTGACGGAGCGCGCGCTGAACCTCGTCGCGCTGAACAGCCTCCTCGCCTCGATCCTCACGACGATCCTCCTCGCATCGGCGCATCTCGAGGCGCGCATGGACATCGAGAACTCGCTCCTGCGTCCGGCCTATCTCTTCGTGGGGTCGCTGGTGCTGGGCGGAGCCGTCGCGGCGCTCGCGCGGGTGGTCGCGCGCGCCGTCGAGAAGACCAAGGACCTGCACTTCACGCTGATCGCCGGCATGGTGGTCGCCGCGGTCGGGCTCGCGATCCTGCTCAAGCTCTCGG
>JADGRS010000377.1 GCA_017880705.1 Burkholderiales bacterium | reverse complement strand
GCGAAGAAGTGCGTGATCTGCAAAAGCACCATCTCTGGAAGGTCGCGCGCGGTCTCGATGTGGCGATAGAGAGGCGTCAGCTTGTCGATCGGCACCGACAGCACCTTGGTGTCGCCGCCCGCCTCGTCCGACATCTTGAGCAGCCCGATCGGCCGGCAGCGCACCACCACGCCCGGCATCAACGCGAACGGCGTGATCACCAGGACGTCGACCGGATCGCCGTCGTCGGAGAGCGTGTCGGGGACATAGCCGTAGTTGCACGGATAGTGCATCGCCGTCGAGACGAAACGGTCGACGAAAAGCGCACCCGTCTCCTTGTCGATCTCGTACTTGATCGGGTCGGCATTCATCGGGATCTCGACGATCACGTTGATGTCGTTGGCAAGGTCCCTGCCGGAGGTGACGCGGTCGAGGTTCATGGAGTGCCCCGCATATGGTAGATTTATCCTGGATTGTGAACACCATTATCCAAGTTGGCGATTTAACAGGGATTTAACAGGTAGAAACACGATTTGACCGACAAAAGCCGATGGCCAGAAGTCTGCCCCTGATCCTCACGCTCGACCAGCACGGCGTGCCCCACCGTTGGGTCACCTGGCAACAGGCTGTCTGGTATTACGCCAAGGAGCGGGTCGCCTGGGAGCTGGGAAGCGAGGCGTTTACCGTATACGGCGGGCGTTGCCACCAAACCGGCGAGATCTCGAGCATCACCGCGAATTCGATCATCGCGATCCGCGGCAAGGCGCTCGCGATCAAGGGCTTCAACCAGGTTCCCCCGCTGAACAACCGGGAGCTGTTCAACCGCGACCGGTTCGTCTGCGCCTTCTGCAGCGGAAATTTCTCGCCCTTCCGACTCACCTGCGACCACATCCTGCCGATGTCGCGCGGCGGCCGCGATACGTGGATGAACGTCGTCACCGCGTGCCGCGCGTGCAACCAGAAGAAAGGCAGCCGCACTCCCGAAGAGGCGCACATGCAGCTCATCTACGCGCCCTACGTTCCGAACCGAGCCGAGTTTCTGATTCTCGCCAACCGCCGCATCCTCGCCGACCAGATGGAATTCCTGCGTCAGCACGTTTCGGCGAACTCGCGGATCAACGAGCACAATGCACCAGCGCGGACCAAGGCGCTGAACCAGACTCGTCCTCCCCGCCGCAAGATTGGAAATTCGTGTCAGGTACGAATTCGAAATGCGTACCTGACACGAATTTCTAGACGTCGCGCTGGATCTCACTGCGCAGCCAGTCGACGAACCGGCCCGCCTCGGGCGGCTCGCCCGCGCTCCTCGCGAAGACCGCGTGGAAGCCGCGCGCCAGTCGCTGCTGGCGGCCGAAGAGCGCCACCAGGCGCTTCGCGCGGATGTGCTGCCTCACGAGCGTCATCCGGCCGAGCGCCACGCCCTGCCCGAGCAGCGCTGCCTGGATCACCTGGTCGTACTGGTCGAAGGTGAGCGTGCCCGCGGGCGTCGGGTCCTCGACCCCCATCGACTCGAACCACGCGGCCCACGAGAGCCAGGGCCAGCGCTGCGACACGTCGTGGAGATTGAGCAGAACGTGGTGGCGCAGGTCCCCGGGACTGTCGAGGGGGCGCTTCGCCCGCTTCGCCGAGCGCGCGTACTCGGGCGTGCAAACCGCGGCAAGATGCTCGCCGACGAGGAACACCGCGCCCGGCGGCACCCTCGAGAGCGGACAGTCGCGGATCGCGACGTCGACGCCCTCGCGCTCGAGGTCCACCACCTCGTGGGTCGCGGTGATGCGCACGTCGACATGCGGATCCACCTTGCGATAGCGCGCGAGGCGCGGCACGAGCCAGAGCGCGGCGAACGACACCGTCGTCGTCACCGTGAGGACGCGGCCCTTGCGCGCTTCGCGAAGCCTGCGCGTCGCCTCGCGGATCTGGTCGAGCGTCGGCGCGATGGCGCGGTAGTACGCCTGGCCCGCGTCGGTGAGCGCGAGCGCCTTGTGCCGGCGCTCGAACAGGGCCACGCCCGTGAACGCCTCGAGCGCCTGGATCTGGCGGCTCACCGCCGACTGGGTGAGGAAGAGCTCCGCGGCCGCCCGCGTGAAGCTCAGGTGCCGGGCGGCGGATTCGAATCCCCGCAGCAGGTCGAGCGGCGGCAGGGCCCGGGGGTGGGTTGCATGCGTATGGATCATGCTGATGATGCACCGTTTTCGTTTGCGGCCGGGCCCTCCAAAGTGGAGGATTCGTTGCAACCGGCTCGACCTTGATCATTCTGCATGCGGCCGGAGCATTCAGCAAGGAGACAGCGATGCAAGTCAATCTACGTTCCCCGGAGCTCACGCTCCAGGCCGGCCAGGTCCTCACGCTCGACGACGCGCAGGGCGTGCGCATCTTCTCGCGCACCGGCACGGTGTGGATCACGCAGGAGGGGAGCTCCAAGGATCACATCGTGGGGCCCGGCGACGCGATCGTCGTCGCGCGCAACGGCCGTACGGTGGTGCAGGCGTTGCGGACCGCGTGGATCTCGATCGTTGGCGGCCCCCGGGCCGCCAACGATCCCTTCGAGGGCTAGGCGATGTACGCGAATGCACGCTGGCATGCGGAGGGCTTGCGCTGGATCGGCTCGCTATTCCTCGGCGCCGCCGACTATCTCGAGCGCGCCGGCGACGGCGAAGCGCCCTGGGAGCCGCTGCCCCCGCATCTCGCGCACGCCGCCGATTCGATCGATGAGGTGCGCAACCGCATCCTCTCGCGCTACTACTGAGGCGCCGCCATCGCGCAACTACTTGAGCTCGCGCTCGAGGAGCATGGCGTCGCCGTAGCTGAAGAACCGATAGCGCCGTGCGACGGCGTGGGCATAGGCGCGGCGGACGTTTGCGGGGCCCGCGAACGCGCTCACCAGCATGAGCAGCGTCGAGCGCGGCAGGTGGAAATTGGTGATGAGCCGGTCGACCACCTGGAAGCGATGGCCCGGCACGATGAAGAGCTGCGTCTCGCCATCGCCCGCGCGGAGCGTCCCGCCCGCGGCCGCCGACTCGAGCGCGCGAAGGGCCGTCGTGCCCACCGCCACGACGCGCCCGCCCCGGGCCTTCGCCCTTTCGATGGCCTCGACCGTCGCGGCGGGAACGCTGTACCACTCCGAGTGCATCACGTGCCGCGAGATGTCGTCGACTCTCACCGGCTGGAACGTTCCCGCCCCGACGTGCAGCGTGAGCGACGCGACCGCGACGCCCTTCGACTCCAGGGCCGCGAGCAACGCCTCGTCGAAATGCAGCCCCGCGGTCGGCGCCGCGACCGCGCCCGGCGACCGCGCATACACCGTCTGGTAACGCGCCTCATCCTCCATCCCCCCAGGATGGCCAATGTACGGAGGCAAGGGCACCTCACCACGGGATTCGAGCGCCGCCAGCACGCCCTCGCCTGGAAAGAGCAGCTCGAAGAATTCGCCCCGCCGTGCGAGCACCTCGATCTCGAGCGCACCGCCGACGATCACCTTGCGTCCGGGACGCAGCGGCTTGCTCGAGCGCG
>JADGRS010000376.1 GCA_017880705.1 Burkholderiales bacterium | reverse complement strand
CGATCTCTATCAGCGCCTTGCCGACAGGGTGGAGGAGATCGACGCGCTCATGAAGGAGGCCGGCCGTGGCGACGAGCACGAGCTCCTCGCCACCGGCCGCGACGACCGCCGGCGCGCCCGCGACCAATTCTCGGCGCAATGGGACGAGCTCGCCGCGCTGGTGGGGCGGCAGAGATCGATCCTAGGCGTGATCGTGAAGCAGGCCGACGAGATCTCATCGCTGTCGACCTTCCTGCAGACGCACTACGAACGCGAGAAGGCGAGCCTCGCGCGCGAGCTGCACGAGCAGCTCGGCGGCATTCTCACGCCCGCGAAGATGGACCTGTCGTGGCTGCAGGCGCGGCTGGGAGACGATCCGCAGTACGCGCAACGCCTCGCGCGCCTCGCGGCTCTCATCGACCAGGAGATCGACCTGAAGCGGCGCATCATCGAGGACCTGCACCCCTCGCTCCTCGACCACCTGGGCCTCGCCGCGGCCGTGCAGTGGTACGTCGACGAGACGTGCGGCGCGGCCAACATCGGCCGCCGCGTCACGATCGCGAAGCTGGAGCGGCTGCCCTCGGATCTCGAGATCGCGCTCTACCGCGTGGTGCAGGAGAGCGTCACCAACGTCATCCGCCATGCGAAGGCGCAGAACCTCGAGCTCGTCGTCGAGCGCACCGACAAGGGCCTTCGAGTCGCGATCGCCGATGACGGCGTGGGCATCGAGGACATGGACCGGGCGCGGAAGCTCTCCCACGGCCTCACGGGAATGACGCAGCGCATGCGCGCGATACAAGGCACCCTGGACATCCGCTCGCGCCCGGGCGAGGGAACGCGAGTCGAGGCGTTCCTGCCGATCGCCGCGTAAGTCCTTTCCGCGCGCAGGCGCGAAGCGGAGAGGGTCAGCCGCCGCGCTTGTCGAGCAGCTCCCCGATCAAGCGCGGAATCGTGGCGAAATCCTTGCTCTTGTCGAGGAAGTAGTCGGCGCCCGCCTCGAATGCGGCGACCTTGAGAGCGGGCACCGCGTGGTTGGTGAGAACGACGATGCAGACGGGGCTCGATCCCGCCGCGGAGCGCAGCTTGCGGATCACGCCGAACCCGGTGCCCTGCGCGAGCTGGAGATCGACGATCGCGAGCCCGATGGTGTAGCGATCGCAGGCGGCAAGCGCTTCGTCCTCGGTGGCCGCCGTGGCGACGACCTCGACGCGGCTCGGAATCGACACGAGCTCCACGAGGCGCTCGGCGATCTGCGGCGAGTCCTCGACCACGAGGGCATTCATCAACTCTTCCTCGAGGCGCCGCGGCTGGAACTCGGCGTTGCGGGCGCCGGCCTGGGGCGCGCCCCTGTCGGGCGCCGGCGCGTTCATGGTGGCCGCGCTCGAGGATTGCAGGCTGTGCGCGGCGATGGGGTCCGATTCCAGCATTTCCGGCTCAGGCGATCAGCTGGTTCTTCACTGCGTAGTAGGTGATGTCGGCGTTCGACTTGAAATTCATCTTCTCGAGGATGCGGGAGCGATAGGTGCTCACGGTCTTCACGCTGAGGAAGAGCTCCTTGGCGATCTCGGAGACGCTCTGCCCCGCGGCGAGCTTGCAGAAGATCTGGAATTCGCGCTCGGAAAGCTGGGAGTGCGAGGGCTGGTCCGCCGCGGGCCCGGCGAGGCCCTGGGCGAGCTTGTCGGCGATGCGCGGGCTCACGTAGCGGCGGCCCTGCGCCGCGGCGACGACCGCCGAGACGAGGTTCTCGGACGGCGCATCCTTCGCGACGAAGCCCGACGCGCCCGCCTTCAGGAGGTTGATCGCGTACTGGTCCTCGGGATAGCCGCTCACGATGAGCACCGCCATCTCGGGACGGATCGCCTTGCTTCGGTTGAGCACGTCGACGCCCGACATGTCCGAGAGGGAAAGGTCCACGAGAGCGACATCGTAGGCGTTGGCACGGACTTGCGCGATGGCTTCTTCGCCCGTGCGCGCTTCGCCCGCGACCTCCATGTCGATGCGCCCGGAAAAGACCTGCTTGAGTCCCATCCGCACGACATCGTGGTCATCGACGATCAAGAGCCGGATCATTGTTTGTCTTCCTAAAACCGGTTGGTCCATGCGTTCATTACAGCATGCGGGGCCCGCGCGGCAACCGTGTCAACGACGGATTTGCATGTAGGACAGATCCTACGCTTCCGCTAGAACGAGTAGCGCAGGATGATTCGATCCTTCTTCACCGAAATGTTTTCCGCCGTCATGCCGGGAAGGTCCGGCATGAACTGCCGGGCCGGCTTGAAAACGATGTGGCCCGAGTTGGCGTCGTAGCAAAGGTCGCGATCCGCGTTGCACGAGGAACGGCTCTGCGCCGGCGGGTTGTCGCGCTGCGGCGCGAAATGCAGATCGGGAGCGGACGCGGGCCCGACGAAGGACGCCGAGTTGTTCGGCACGGCGGCCATCAGCGCGGCCTTCGGCTTGAGCTCCAGCGCGGGCCTGGTGTCCGCGGCGCCCGCCATGCTCGGCAGGCCGGCGAGGCCGGCGGCGATGGCGAAGAAAAAGAGAATTCTCATGGAAACCATCGTGCGCCGCCGTCCCGCGCGCAGATGCAGGCGGCGACCGACTCTTCCTGTCCCGATACCGCAGCACGCCGCGTAGGACGCATCCCACCCTCCGCAGGACAAACCCCACCGCAGCTCGCGGCATGCGCTCATTTCGCGGCCGCCGCGATGTCCCTATCGTGGTCTGCATGGGCCTTGGGCCTCGCAACCACCTGGGAGAAGCGATGAAGCACGCCTTCCGCACCACGTTGATAGCGCTCGCGATCGTCTCGCCGCCGGTCTTCGCCGCGCCATCCGACCTCGCCGGCAATCCCGCCCCTTCCTTCAGCGCCAATGGCGATCCCGCCCGCTGGTACCAGCCGCTCGAAACCCCTCGCCAGAGGTACGACAACGCGATGCTCGAGGCGCGCAACGCGCTCGCCGAGGCGCTGCGCGAATGCCGCCAATCCGCGAGTGGCCGCGCCGCGTGCGAAGCCGCCGCGCGCGACGAATACGCCGAGGAAGTCTCGCAGGCGAAGACGCTCCTCGCCGCCGCGCGCCAAACGCGCTGATCGGGAACGAACATGATCTTCCAGGCCCGCACCTCATTGTTAGCCGCCGCTGCATTCGCGATCGCGGCTGCGCACGCCGCGACGCCCTTCGTCGCGGCCACGCCCTCGATTCCCTTCTACGGACAAAGCGTCACCCTCGAGGTTCGCAATTTCGACTTTCCCGTCTATCTTCCCGCGACGCGATATTCGATCCAGGGCAACGTCATCGACGTCGACTACGAGTACGTCACCGACGGATGGTCCATCTCGGCGCCCGACGTGGGCGCGGCGACCGTCAACGTGGGGGAGCTGCCTCCCGGCAACTACACCGTCACCGCTCGCCTCCACGACATCGCGAATCCGGACACGGCCCCGCAGCTCATCACCAGCAACGTGCCGGTGCTCGCGCCTGCCGCGTGGGGAATCTATCCGGTCCCGCAAGATCCGGAC
>JADGRS010000375.1 GCA_017880705.1 Burkholderiales bacterium | reverse complement strand
GGCGGCGTCGACGACGTGCTCGCCGTGCCCGCCGAAGGCGACCGCGACCTGGTCGTAGCGCGTGGCCGCGAGCTCGCAGCCGCGCGCGCGCTCGCGCCCGTACTCGCGAAGCTGGATCTGGTACTCGGCGTTCCAGCGCGCATCGTTGCCGACGATGGCCACGAAGCCCAGGCCGTAGCGCACGGCGGTGTCGATCTCGGCGGGATGGAATCCGAACGTGCCATCGCCCATCGCCGCGACGATCGGCACGCCGGGCCTCGCCAGCCGCGCGGCGACCGCGAACGGAAGCGCCGCGCCGATCGATCCCGCGACGCCGTTGATGACGCGGTGCGGCGCTGCGAGGCACGCCTGCGCCCACTGCCCGAACTCTCCGCCGTCGGAGATGAAGATCGATTCGGCATGGGCGTCGAGCAGTGCCTGCAAAGGACGAAGCGCCTGCACGGGATGAATGGATGCGCGGGCGCTCTCGAGCGCGTCCCACGCCGCCGGGCGATACGCGATGGATGCGCGCACCTCGGCGAGCCAGGGGCTGCGTGCGGCCTCGCGCGCGATCCCGATGAGCGCTTCGCATGCGCCCGCCGCGTCGGCCCGCGCGTGCGCGGTGAGCCTTGCGCCCACCGCGCGCTCGGTGCGATCGAGCTCGTCCCGCTCGGAGTCGACCTGCATGAATTCGCATGCCGCATCGAATGCCGGCGGCGTTCCGAACTTCAACGTGAAATCGAGGCGCTTGCCGAGAAGCAGAACGCAGTCGGCCTGCGCGAGCATCTCAGCGAAAGCGCCGAGGCTGGGGTCCGCGATGCCGCGCGGGCTCTCCATCGCGACCGCCGGAATGCCGCTCGCGGCCTCGAGCCGCGCCAGGCGATCGCGGCCCGGCTTCGTCGCGCTCGACGGCCCGGCGAGAATCATCGGGCGCTTGGCGCGGCGCAGGCGATCGAGCATCGCCTCGGCGAATTTCCCGTCGGATGGGACGCGCGCCTCGTGCGCCGGAGCCGAATGCGATGGGCCCTCGGCCGACGACGTCACCCGATTCTCGAGGCAATCGACCGGCAGGCTCAGGTGCACCGGTCCCGGACGGCCGCCGATCGCGATCGCCATGGCCCTCTCGAAATCGGCGGCGATCCTCTCCGCGCTCTCGCTCACCCACGAGGCCTTGGCGAGGGGCGCCGCGATCTCGGCCTGCGCCATCTCCTGGAAGGCGCCCGCGCCGAGTTGATCGCGCGGCGCGTGCCCCGACAACAGCAGCACCGGGGATTCCGCCATGCGCGCGGTGTAGAGCGCGCCCACCGCGTTCGCGTGGCCGGGACCGCCCGTCACGAGCGCGACGCCGGGTTCCTGCGTAAGGCGCGCCCAGGCGTCGGCCATGTGGACCGCCGCCGCCTCGTGGCGCGTGTGGATGAGCGAGACTCCCGCATCGAGCGCCGCGTCGAAGAGCGGCATGATGTGGTTTCCGGAGAGCGTGAACACGCGCGTCACGCCCGAGCGCGCAAGCGAGCGCGCAAGCGCATCGGCGCCGCGATTTGCCATGGGCCGCAGTGTACCGGAGGCGAGACGGCCTGCTGGCCCGGCGCGGCCCGATTGCGTGTCACCATGTCTCATGGGAATGATGGGCTGGCGCCGCACGGCATCCTGGTCCGCGGGCGCGCTCCTCGTCGCCGCGGTCGCGGGCGCGATCGCTTTCCACGCCCTCATCGATCCCGAGCGCCTGAAGCGCACCGCGCGCGACATGGCCGCGCAAGCATGGTCGCGCGATCTCGCGCTGGGCGAGATATCGCTCTCGCTCCTTCCATGGCCCGCGCTCACCGCCCGCGACGCCGCGCTCGCGAATCCGCCGTGGGCCCGGAGCCGCAACCTGGTCCAGGTCGATCGCATCGTCGCGCGCCTCGAGCTCCTGCCGCTCTTCGTCGGCCGTGCGCGCATCGAAAGCCTCGAGCTCGAAGGCGTGAGGGCGTCGCTCGAAGTGTCGCCCGACGGCAAGGCGACCTGGGACCTCGCCTCCAGCGCTTCGGCCGATGGCACCCGGCGCAACGCTTCATCCGATGGGCAGCTCCTCGCCCTCCGGGAGCTTCGCATCCGCAACGCCGACATCGTCTACAAGCCGAAGAGCGGTCCTGTCGTTGCGTGGCACGTCGAGGAAGCCACCGCCCACGGCGCGCGCGACCTTCGCGACGTGCGCGTCGAAGCGAGGCTGTCGCGCCGGCAGCGCCCTCTCAGGATCGAGGCCGAATTCGAAGACCTGTCACGCGTGGGACATCCCGGTGCGACCACCCCTGGAAAGATCGCCTTCGATTGGGGACAGACCCGGATTGCGCTCGAGGGACAGCTGCCGCTCGAGGCGACACTCAAGGGATACGCGCTGAAGGCGGACCTCAAGGCGGCCTCGATCAGCGACATGCTCGCATTCTTCGAAATCAGGCAGGGCCGCATGGCCGCCGCCAGCGCTCACCTCGAAGCGCGCGAGTCCCAGGGATGGGCCGACATCACGCAGCTCGCGGCCACGTTCGGCGCCTTCAAGTTCGCCGGCGACGCGAAGGTCTCGTGGTCGGGGCCGCGCACCATCGTGAAGGGGCGGCTCGACGGCGAGCGCTTCGTCTGGGAACGCTTCCTCCTCGACGCGGGATATCCGGCGCTGCCGGGCCTCGAGCCCGACGAGATGTTTCACGACAACCCGCTCGCCTGGCCGCTCCTCGTGTCGCTGCAGGGCAGCGAGGGCGCGCTCGACGTAAGGCTGAAGAGCCTCTTGCTGCGCAACGGCGTGGAGCTTCGCGACTGGAAGTCGAGCATCGCCTTCGCGGACGATCGTCTGGACGTGAAGGCCTTTTCCGCGGAGATGCTCGGGGGCTCGGGGTCGGGAACGATGGCATTCGAGGGGCGCAAGAAGACCGTGCGCGTGAATTTCGACGGGACCAATCTCCTCCTCGAGCGCTGGTTCCACGAGCGCAGCGTCGCGATCCCCTTCACCGGCGGCCCGATGAAGGTGAAGGCCGCGTTCACCGCGACGGGGAACTCGATGAAGGATCTCGCGGCATCCCTCACGGGCCCGATCACCCTGCGCATCGGCCCGGGCGTGTGGGTATCCGAGAAGGCGGGCCACGCGCAATCGGTGATGACGAGCGCGTTCTCGTCGAACGACACCGGCTCCATCGACTTCGAATGCATCGGCGCGTCGATGCCGTTCTCCGAGGGGCGCGCGACTTCGAAGTCGATCGTCGGCGCGCGCAGCAACGTGAGCCAGATCCTCGGCTCCGGAACCATCGATTTTCGCGAGGAGTCGCTCGACTTGCGCGGGCGCCTGCAACCCCTGTCGGGCAAGGTGGGGCTCGCGACCATCGCCGGCGACATCAGGATCACAGGCAAGATCCGCAAGCCGCACGCGAGCCTCGATCCCGTCGGCACTCCTGCCGCCATCGTCCGCGCGGGCGCCGCGATTGCGACGGCGGGACTGAGCCTCGTCGGCACGGCGAGGGCCGATGCCGAGCAGGCGAAGAAGAACGACGCCTGC
>JADGRS010000070.1 GCA_017880705.1 Burkholderiales bacterium | reverse complement strand
GTGCGCGATCGTTCATGACGAGGCGAGCTCCTGCGCCGCGCGCTTCGTGCCGCGCACCTGGAGATGGTTCAGCGCGATGTCGAGAATGTCGAAGTTCCTGAGCTTGCGCTCGCCGAGCCCGGTCACCTCGCGATTGAAGAGAAGCGGGACCGTCTGCTCGCTCACGCCGCCATGGGAGCGCAACGGCGCGTCGAGCCCGGAGAGGTCGTGGCGTTTCGCGCTGGTGCCGAGAACCACGTGACGCGTCGAGACGACGACGAGATCGCCCATGCGGTCGGGCGGAAGCTCGAAGCGCGCGCAGGCCTCCGCCTTCGCAAGCGCGAGCTCGACGCCCTCGAGCGCCGCGAGCCGCGCCCGCACCGAGGCACGCTCGCCCTCGTCGAGGTAGATCGTGGCGAACGAGCCCAGCGCCCCGTGATGCACGACATAGGGATCGGTGATCGGCAGGATCACCCGCGAGCGCCCCGCGCCGAGCCATTCGTCGAGGAGGTCCTGCAGGTAGATCACGTTGGGCGAGCCGTCGGCCTTCGTCTTGGCGTTCATGCCGTGGTCGGCGGTGAGGGCCACCACCGCGCCGAGCGCATCGAGCCTGGCGAGGTAGCGATCCATCATCGCGTAGAAGGCGTTGGCGCCCGCGCTGCCCGGCGCGTACTTGTGCTGGACGTAATCCGTGGTCGAGAGGTAC
Source organism: Burkholderiales bacterium (assembly GCA_017880705.1). Lineage (GTDB taxonomy): Bacteria > Pseudomonadota > Gammaproteobacteria > Burkholderiales > Usitatibacteraceae > Usitatibacter. The sequence goes on along the minus strand of JADGRS010000070.1, from coordinate 9,977 downwards.
AGGAGGTCCGCGCGGCGCGCCTCGAGGAGCTTCACGCCGGCCGCGAACACGAACTCCGAGAGCTCGGCGCTGTACACCGAGGGCACCGGCATCCCCACGAAATCGACCACGCCGTCGATGCCGTTCTCCGCGAGCGTCGCGTCCGCTGCGCGCTCCGAGGAAAAGCAGATGCCGCGCAGCTCGTGGCCGAGCATCTTGCGCAGCTTGTCCTTGGCAGTGACGACGGCGACCCGGGCGCCCGCCTTCGCGAACGCCGCGAGCACGGTGGGGGCGCGCAGGTACTTCGGGTCGTTCATCATCACTTCGGCGTCGGCCTCGCGGTCGTAGAAATAGTTGCCGCAGATGCCGTGCACCGATGGAGGCGCGCCCGTGACGATCGAAAGGTTGTTCGGATTCGTGAATGTCGGCACCACCGCGGCGGCCTTGAAGGCGGAGCCCTCGCGCAGCAGCCTCGCGATGAAGGGCGCCGAGCCCGACGCGGCGGCGCGCTCCAGGTAGTCGTATTCGCACCCGTCGACGCAGATCACGACAAGCGGCTCGCTCATCCAGCGATAGGCGCGGCCGTTCACGACCATCGGCTGGCGCTTTTCTTTCATGGCTTGTCTTTCAATGGTTTCTCCAGCAATGGTTTCTCTAGCGCCGCATGCAGCCGGTCGCGGCTTTCCATGGCGTGCTCGTACATGAGCTTCCCGGCGCGATCGCCGTCGCCGCGCGCCAGCGCCTCGACGATCGCGGAGTGCTCGCGCGTCGAGATCGGGAAGCTGTCGGCGCCGCGGGCGAGCGTTTCCCGCCGATAGAGATGCAGCTCGTTCACGAGGCGCCGGTAGTGGGCGAGGAGCGTGCGGTTGCCGGTGAGCTCCGCGAGGCGGTCGTGGAAGCCGACGTTGAGCGGGTAGTAGTCCTCGACGCTGCGCGCGCGCGCCGCCTTCTGCATCTTCTTCAGCAGCTCGCGAAGCTCGGCGACGTGCGCCGGCTGGATGCGCGCGGCGAGGAGGCGCCCGATGAGCTCGTCGAGCCCCGCGCGCACTTCATAGATCTCGTCCGCGTCGTCGACCGACACCTCGCGCACGAAGACGCCGCGATTCTTCTCGGTGCGCACCAGCCCCGCGGATTCGAGCGCGCGGAAGGCCTCGCGCACCGGCCCGCGCGAGACGTTGAGGGTTCCCGCGATTCCTTCCTCGTTCAGCTTCGCGCCCGGCTCGAGCTCTCCGGAGAGAATGCGGCGCTCGAGCTCGTGGCGCACGAGGGTCGTGAGGGAGTGGCTTTGCAGGAGCTCGATGGCGTGCGAGTGGGCGGCGGCGGAAACCATGATGAAATGGCGATGAAATGTGGCTGGAGTACCTTGACATTAAACCGGCCCGCTTTGTAGATTGTCAACAATCTGGAATTCCCCCGCCTCGGTCCCGAACAACCCACAACGCAACGACCCCAGGGAGTCCTCGCAATGAATCGATCCTTCGTCACGACGGCCGCCGCTACCCTCGCCCTGGCCGCGCTCGCCACGGGCGCCTGGGCGCAGAAGACCGAGCTCCTCGTCTACACCGCGCTCGAGACCGACCAGCTCAAGGCCTACACCGAGTCGTTCCAGAAGACCAACCCCAACATCGACCTGAGGTTCGTGCGCGACTCGACGGGAGTCATCACGGCGAAGGTGCTCGCCGAGAAGGCAAACCCGCAGGCAGACGTGATCCTCGGCGTCTCGGCGACCTCCGTCGCAATCTTCGAGGCGGAGGGCATGCTGGCCCCTTACTCGCCGGTGGGTTTCGCGGCGCTCAACCCGATGTACAGCGACTCCAAGCGCCCGCCCTACTGGGTTGGCCAGGACGTCTATGCGGCGGTGGTTTGCTACAACACCGTCGAGGGCGCGAAGAAGGGGATTCCGAAGCCGGAGTCGTGGGCGGATCTCACGAAGCCGGTCTACAAGGGCCAGGTGACGATGCCCAATCCGGCGTCGAGCGGCACCGGCTTCCTCGATGTCTCGGGTTGGCTGCAATCCATGGGCGAGGCGGGCGGCTGGAAGTACATGGACCAGCTGGACGCGAACATCGCGCAGTACACGCACTCGGGGTCGAAGCCGTGCCGCCAGGCGGGCGCGGGAGAATTCGTGGTCGGCATCTCGTTCGACTTCCGCGGCAACGACGTGAAGCAGAAGGGGGCCCCCGTGGAGCTCGTGTTCCCGAAGGAGGGGCTCGGATGGGATATCGAAGCCTCCGCGATCATGAAGAACACGAAGAAGATGGACGCGGCGAAGAAGCTCATGGACTGGGTTGCGACGAAGGAGGCGAACGAGGCGTACTCGAAGAATTTCGCCATCGTTTCCCACCCCGCCGTGAAGCCCGCGCTGGCGCACATTCCCGCGGACCTCGAGAAGCGCCTCGTCAAGAACGACTTCGCCTGGGCCGCCAAGAACCGCGACGCGATCCTCGCGGAATGGCAGAAGCGCTACGCCGCCAAGACGGAAAAATGACGCCTGAATGGATTTCCTGGTCCTCAGCCACGTCCAGAAGCGCTTCGGGGACTTCGTCGCGCTGGAGGACGTAAGCCTCGAGGTCCACCGGGGAGAGTTCCTGTGCCTCCTCGGTCCCTCGGGATGCGGGAAGACGACGCTCCTCAGGATCATCGCGGGGCTCGAGCTGCAGAGCGCGGGGACCATCGTGCAGGCGGGACGCGACATCTCGCTCCTGCCGCCGATGGAGCGCGACTACGGAATCGTGTTCCAGTCGTACGCGCTCTTTCCGAACCTGAGCGTGGCGGACAACGTCGCGTACGGGCTCGTCAATCGAAAGGTCGCCCGCGCGCAACGCGCCGCGCGCGTGGCGGAACTCCTGGCCCTGGTGGGCCTACCCGACAGCGGCGCGAAGTTCCCGGGGCAACTTTCGGGCGGACAGCAGCAGCGCATCGCGATAGCGCGCGCGCTGGCGACTTCGCCCGCCCTGCTGCTCCTCGACGAGCCGCTCTCGGCGCTGGACGCCCGCGTGCGCGTGCGCTTGCGCGGGGAGATCCGCGGGCTGCAGCAGCGCCTCGGCGTGACGACCATTCTCGTCACGCACGACCAGGAAGAGGCGCTCACCATGGCCGATCGCATCGTGGTGATGAAGGACGGCGCGATCGAGCAGGTCGGCACGCCCTCCGACGTGTACCTGCGCCCGGCGACGCCGTTCGTCGCCGACTTCGTCGGCAAGACCAATCTCCTGCCCGCGCAGCGCGCGGGCGAGCGGCGCGTGCAGGTCGGCGCGCAGCGCTTCGAGTGCGAGATTTCCGCGACGGCCCGCGACGGGGCGGGATTGCGCATCTTCTTCCGGCCCGAGGACGTTGTGGTGCGCGGCGTGCACGGCGCGACGCCCAATTCCGCCGCCGCCGTGGTCGAGAAGATCGAGTTCCTCGGCGCGTACTCGCGGGTCACTTTCCGGCTGAACGGCATCGACCAGCCGCTCTTCGCGGACCTCTCGCTCAACGACATGGCCGAATTCCATCCGCGCCCCGGCGACACGTTGCGCGTGTCCCTGCCGGCCGACCGCTTGCGCGTCTTCGCGGCGGCATGAGCCAGGTCGCGCCCGGTCATCCGCTCTCGGAGGGGCCGGCGCGCGCACGCCGCGCGATGCGCATGGGCGTCCACTGGACGGACCGCGTCGCTCACGGGCTGCTGATTCTGGCGGGCCTCGCGCTCGCGCTCTTCCTCCTCGCGCCGATGGCCGTCATCCTCGCCAAGAGCGTGGAGGACCGCGCCGGCGAGTTCGTCGGCCTCGCGAATTTCGCGCAGTACTTCGCCACGCCCGCGTTGCTGCGCTCCATCTGGAACAGCGTCTGGGTGTCGAGCCTGGTGACGGTGCTCACGCTTCCGCTCGCGTTCACCTTCGCCTACGCGCTCACGCGCAGCGGCATCCGCTGGAAGACGCTGCTACGCAACGTCGCGTTGGTGCCGATCCTCGCCCCGTCGCTCCTCGCGGCGATCTCGTTCATCTTCTGGTTCGGCAACCAGGGCGTGCTGAAGCCGCTCATGGGCGAGGGCCAGATCTATGGCGCGCCGGGGATCGTGGGGTCGATGGTCTTTGCCACGTTTCCCCACGCGCTCATGATCCTCGTGACCGCGCTCTCGCTCACCGACGCGCGGCTCTACGAGGCGGCCGATTCGCTCGGCACCAGCGCCGCGCGCAAGTTCTTCACGATCACCGTGCCGGGCGCCAAGTACGGCCTCATCAGCGCCGCGATGGTGGTGTTCACCTACGCCATCAGCGACTTCGGCATCCCCAAGGTGATCGGCGGCAACTTCAACATGCTCGCCACCGACATCTTCAAGCTGGTGATCGGGCAGCAGGACTTCGCCAAGGGCGCGGTGGTGGCCATCATCCTGCTCGTGCCCGTGGCGGTGACCTACGGGGTGGACGCATACGTGCAGAAGCGCCAGTCGGCGCTGCTCTCGGCGCGCTCCGTGCCTTACGTGCCGCGGCGCTCGCGCGGGTTCGACTGGGCGATGGCGGTGTTCTGCTGGACGCTCGCGCTTCTCATGCTCGCGGTGCTCGGCATGGCGATCTACGCCTCCTTCGTGAAGCTCTGGCCCTACAACTTCAGCTTTTCCCTCGACCACTATCGATTGGGGCTCATCGACGCGGGAATCTTCGGCGCGTACCTCAACAGCCTCCATCTCGCCGCCTGGTGCGCGACCCTCGGCGCGGCCTTCATCTTCGCGACGGCCTACCTCCTCGAGAAGACGCGGGGCCTCGATGCGTGGCGCCCCTTCGTGCGGCTGATGGCGGTGCTGCCGATGGGCGTTCCCGGCATGGTGCTGGGGCTGGGCTACATCTTCTTCTTCGTGCCCGAGGGCAATCCGCTGCATTTCATCTACGGGACGATGGCGATCCTCGTGCTGATCACGGTGGTCCACTACTATTCGTCCTCGCACCTCACGGCGGTGACCGCGTTGAAGCAGATCGACAACGAGTTCGAGGCGGTCTCCGCGTCGCTTCGCGTCCCGTTCTGGCGCACGTTCTTCCGCGTGACGGTGCCGGTGTGCCTGCCCGCGATGCTCGACATCAGCCGGTATCTGTTCGTGAACGCGATGACGACCGTCTCGGCGGTCGTGTTCCTCTACTCGCCGAGGACCATGCTCGCCTCCGTCGCCATCGTCAACCTCGACGAGGCTGGCGACATCGGGCCCGCCGCGGCGATGGCGAGCCTGATCGTGGTCACGTCCGCGCTGGTGTGCGGGCTCTACTATTTCGCGCAGGCCTGGCTCGACAAGCGGACCCAGGCATGGCGTCATTAGCCGTCATCCCGGCCGATCCCGGGACTCAATGCACCAGGAGATGCCCATGATCATCGGCAACGATCCCATCCTCCTCACTCCCGGCCCTCTCACGACCTCGGCCGCGACCAAGCAGGCGATGCTGCGCGACTGGGGCTCGTGGGACGCCGCGTTCAACGCGATGACGGCCTCGATCTGCAAGGACCTCGTCGACGTGGTGAACGGCACGGCGAGCCACGTGTGCGTTCCGCTGCAGGGGAGCGGCACGTTCGCGGTGGAGGCGGCGCTCGCCAACCTCGTGCCGCGCGACGGCAAGGTGCTGGTGGCCAATAACGGCGCCTACTGCCAGCGCATGCTGCGCATCCTCAAGTACCTCGGGCGCGAGCACTCGTCGGTCGATGTCGCCGAGGACAAGCAGGCGACTGCGGCGATGATCGAGGGCGCGCTGAAGATGGATCCGCGCATCACCCACGTGGCGCAGGTGCATTGCGAGACTGGAACGGGAATCCTCAATCCGCTGGCGGAGATCGCCGGGGTGTGCGCGCGCAACGGCAAGGGGCTCATCGTCGATGCCATGAGCTCGTTCGGCGCGATCGAGATCGACGTCGCCAAGACTCCCATCGACGCGGTGGTCGCGGCGTCCGGGAAGTGCATCGAGGGCGCGCCCGGAATGGGATTCGTCATCGCGCGCAAGGCGCTCCTCGAGAATTCCCAGGGCAACTCGCACTCGCTCGCGATGGACCTGCACGACCAGTGGACCTACATGCAGAAGACGACCCAGTGGCGCTTCACGCCGCCCACGCACGTGGTCGCGGCCTTTCGCGCTGCGCTCGACCAGTTCAAGGCCGAGGGCGGAACGAGCGCGCGAGGCGCGCGGTATCGCCGCAACGTCGATACGCTGATCGACGCGATGTCGGCCCTTGGCTTCAAGACGTTCCTCCCGAAGAGCGTGCAGTCGCCCATCATCGTGACCTTCCACGCGCCCGCGGACCCGGCGTATTCGTTCAAGGCGTTCTACGAGAAAGTGCGCGCGCGCGGCTACATCCTGTATCCCGGCAAGCTCACGCGGGTCGAGACCTTCCGCGTCGGCTGCATCGGGGCGATCGACGCCAATGAGATGCGAAACGCCGCCGCCGCCATCGGCGAGACCCTGAAGGAGATGGGGATCAAGAGCGCGGCGCCGGAGAAAGTTGCTGCGTAGGAAATTGGTGTCAGGTACGAATTTCGCACGCATCGGCGTGCCGACGCTTCCTGCCGAAATTCGTACCTGACACCAATTTTCGTATGATGCGGTCATGCTTGGCGTCCTCTTCGACGGTATCGCCTACGGGAGCCTCCTCTTCCTGGTGAGCCTGGGCCTCTCGGTCACGATGGGCCTCATGAACTTCGTGAACCTCGCGCACGGCGCGTTCGCCATGGCGGGCGGCTACGTGTGCGTGATCGCGATGACTCGCTTCGGCGTGCCCTTCCTCGCGACGTTGCCCATCGCTTTCGTCGTCACCGCCATCGTCGGCGCGGTGCTCGAGCGCCTGCTCTACCGCCGCCTCTATGGCGCGAGCCACCTCGACCAGGTCCTCTTCTCGATCGGCCTCACGTTCATGTCGATCGCGGCGGCGACGTATTTCTTCGGCTCCTCCCAGCAGCCGATGCGGCTTCCGGAATTCCTCCGCGGGCAGGTGCACCTCGGCGGCGTGGACTTCGGCATCTATCGGCTGTTCCTCGTCGCGGTCGTCGCGGCTCTCACGGCGGTGCTCGGATTCCTCCTCGCGCGCACGCGCTTTGGCGCGCAGGTGCGCGCTTCGGTCGACAACGCGCAGGCCGCGCGCGGGCTCGGCATCGATGTCGACCGCGTCTTCAGCGTCGCCTTCGCGCTGGGCTCGGGACTGGCGGGATTGGGAGGCGCGCTCGGCATCGAGGTGCTCGGGCTCGACTCGTCGTTCCCGCTGAAGTTCATGGTGTATTTCCTGCTGGTCGTCGCGGTCGGCGGCGCGGGCACCGTCAAGGGCCCGCTGGTCGCTGCGCTGCTTCTCGGAGTGCTCGACGTGGCGGGCAAGTACTACGTGCCCCAAGTGGGCGCATTCGTGATCTACGCGGCGATGGTGATCCTGCTCATCGCGTTCCCCGCGGGGCTCTTCGGGAGGCGTCGTTGAGCGCTCTTCGCGGCGGCAGGCTGATCGAGGTGGCCTTCTGGCTGGTGCCGCTCGCCGCGTTCCTTCTCCTGCCCGGGTACCTGATGCTGGGAAGCCAGATCCTCATCGTCGCGCTGTTCGCGCTCTCGCTCGATCTCATCCTGGGCTACGCGGGCATCGTCTCCCTCGGGCACGCCGCGTTCTTCGGGCTGGGCGCCTATGCCGCGGGCCTGCTCGCCGCGAAGGGATGGGGCGAGCCCCTGAGCGGCCTGCTCGCGGGCGGCGTGATCGCCGCGCTCGCCGGCTTCGTGGCGAGCTTCCTCGTCGTGCGCGGCGAAGACCTCGCGCGCCTGATGGTCACGCTCGGGATCGGGCTTCTCCTCTACGAGGCCGCCAACCGCGCGGCGTTCCTCACGGGAGGAGTCGACGGGCTCTCGGGCGTCGCGATGGGAAAGATCTTCGGCGTCTTCGCCTTCGACATCGGCGGAAAGACGGCGTACCTCTACAGCTTCGCGGTCCTCCTGCTGGTGTTCATCTTCCTGAAGCGGCTCACCAGCTCGCCCTTCGGGTTGTCGCTTCGCGGCATTCGCGAGAATCCGGCGCGCATGCCCGCCATCGGCTCGCCGGTGCGCGCGAGGCTCGTCACCGCGTACACCATCGGCGCGGCGATCGCGGGAATCGCGGGCGCGCTCCTCGCGCAGACGACGCAGTTCGTGGGTCTCGACTCGCTCGGCTTCAACCGCTCGGCGGAGCTCCTCATCATGCTGGTCCTGGGTGGCACCGGCCGGCTCTACGGCGCGATCGTCGGCGCCGCCGTCTTCATGATCGCGCAGGACTACCTTTCGGGCGTGAATCCGGTCTACTGGCAGTTCTGGCTCGGGCTGCTGCTCGTTGTGTTCGTCTTCTTCGCACGCGGTGGAATCCTCGGCGCGGTCGAGGCCGCCGCGAAGAGGCTCGGACGTTCCTCGCAGGAGCGCGCGCGATGAGCGCCGCATTGCGCACCGCGGGGCTTTCCAAGCGCTTCGGCGGCCTGAGCGCCGTGAGCGACGTGAGTCTCGAGATCCCCCAAGGCGCGCGCCATGCGCTGATCGGTCCCAACGGCGCTGGAAAGACGACCCTCATCAACCTCCTGACCGGAGTGCTCGAGCCCAGCGCGGGCGACGTCTTCCTGGGCGGCGAGCGCATCACGGCGCTGCCGCAGCACCTTCGCGTGAAGAAGGGGCTCACGCGCACCTTCCAGATCAACACGCTCTTCCCGGGGCTGACGGTGCTCGAGTCCGTGGTGCTCGCGATCCTCGAGCGCAAGGGCCTCGCCGCGCGCTGGATGCGCCCGGTGTCGAGTCACCGTGCGGAAATCGGCGAGGCGACGGAGCTGCTCGCGACCTTCAAGCTCGATCGCGATGCGCAGCGCCGCACCGCCGAGCTCGCGTACGGGCGCCAGCGCCTGGTCGAGATCGCGCTCGCGCTCGCGACGCGGCCGAAGATCCTGCTCCTCGACGAGCCGGCGGCGGGAATTCCCTCCTCGGAAAGCGTCGAGGTGCTCGGCGTGATCGCCGCGCTCCCCGCGGACGTGACCGTGCTCTTCATCGAGCACGACATGGGCCTCGTGTTCCGCTTCGCCGAGCGCATCACGGTTCTCGTCGCCGGCCGCGTGCTGATGGAAGGCACGCCCGAGGAGGTTGCGCGAAACGACGAGGTGAAGGCGGTCTATCTCGGCAGGGAGGCCCATGGCTGAGCTGCTGCGCCTCGAAACCGTCACTTCGGGCTACGGCGAGTCGGTCGTGGTCGAGGACGCTTCGCTCGCGGTCGGGGAGGGCGAGGCGATCGCGCTCCTCGGCCGTAACGGCGTCGGCAAGACGACGCTTCTCATGACGGTGATGGGCCTCACGCGCCTGCATCGCGGCGCGATTCGCTGGCGCGGCGGCGACGTCACGCGCCTCGAGTCCCACGCGAGGGCGCGCGCCGGAATCGGCTGGGTGCCGCAGGAGCGCTTCATGTGGAAGTCGCTCACCGTGCTCGAGCACCTCACCTGCGTCGCGCGGCCGGGGCCGTGGACCGTGGAGAAGGTGAACGCCCTCTTTCCGCGCCTGGCCGAGCGCGCCGGCCATCGCGGCGCGCAACTCTCCGGCGGCGAGCAGCAGATGCTCGCGATCGCGCGGGCGCTGGTGACCAATCCCGGCCTGCTCCTGCTCGACGAGCCCATGGAAGGCCTTGCGCCGATCGTCGTGCAGGAGCTAACCCAGGTGCTGCGCGGCCTCGCGGGCGCCGCGACCATGGCGATGATCGTGGTCGAGCAGCACGCGGAGCTTGCGCTCGCGCTCACCCAGCGCGCGGTGGTGATGGAGCGCGGGCGCATCGTGCACGACGGCCCGAGCGCGGCCCTCCTCGCGGACCGCGCGCGCCTGGACCAGTGGCTGGCGGTATCCTAGGAAGAAGCACGAGGCGCGAGGCGCGAGATGAACGATTCGCAGGCGGTGTTTTCGCGGATACCCACGTGGGAGGGCGAGGGCTCGAGCCGCGTGCCGTTCTGGGCCTACACCGATCCCGGGATATACCAGCGAGAGCTCGAGCGATTCTTCTACGCCGGGCATTGGTGCTACGTCGGG
>JADGRS010000374.1 GCA_017880705.1 Burkholderiales bacterium | reverse complement strand
ACGGGATTCCACGCGGTGACGGCCCGGCTGCGGCAAAGGCCGGAGACGGTGACGGAGATCTACCTCGACGCGGGAAGGAGCGACGCGCGCGCGAAGGACCTGCGCGAGCTCGCCAAGCGCCTCAACGTGCGGCTCATCTCCGCGGACATGAAGCGCCTCGACGGCATGGCGAACGGGGTGCGCCACCAGGGTGTCATCGCGCACGCCGAGCCCCTCGACACGCCGAAATTCATCGAGGACGTGCTGGAGGCGATCGACGAGCCGCCGCTGCTCCTCATCCTCGACGGCGTGCAGGACCCGCACAACCTCGGCGCGTGCCTGCGCGTCGCCGACGGCGCCGGCGCCCATGCGGTGATCGCGCCGAAGGACCGCAGCGTGGGCCTCACTGCGGCCGCGGTGAAAGTCGCCTCGGGCGCGGCGGAATCGGTGCCGTACATCGTGGTGACGAACCTCGCGCGCACCATGCGCGACCTGAAGGACAAGGGCATCTGGCTCATCGGCGCCGACGAGGATGGCGAGCAGTCGATCTACAAGGCGAAGCTCGAGGGCGCGCTCGGCCTCGTGCTCGGCGCGGAGGGCGAGGGCCTGCGCCGCCTCACGAAGGAGAGTTGCGACCTGCTGGTCTCGATTCCCATGCTGGGCTCGGTCGAGAGCCTCAACGTATCGGTCGCGAGCGGCGTGTGCCTCTATGAAGCGCGCCGCCGGCGGCTGAAGTGAACCCGGAAGGATTTCCCGATGGCCAAGTTCAGGCTCGAAACGAAGGACCTCGCCGAGAAGCTCTTCGTCGATCTCATGGGGCGCAACATCGTCTTCCAGGACAACTCCGTAAAGACCCCGGTGAGCTCCGAGAGCGTCGCGAAGCTGTGCTTCATCCTCGCGGAGACGTTCCTGCACGTGCAGGACGACCTGAACGCCGCCAACCTGCCCAAGGACCCCACGTTCAAGCTGGGGGCCGAGGACATCGCCGGCTGGATGAAGTAGCGGCTAGAAGAGCTCGCGCTTGATCCTCTTCGTGACGAAGAGGCTGTCGTTGAGATAGCTGATCTGCCCGTTGTTCGGGTCGTTGAAGTTGAGGACCATGCCGCCCGCGGGAAACACCTTCACCTGCCTCGAGTCGAATGTCGTTCCGAGAGGCGGGCCCGTCGTGCGGAACACGTCGCCGGAGCAGCGATTGCCCGTCGAATCCACCGCGCAATTGGGCACGACGAACCACGTCGGATTCCCCGAGGCGTCGTACACGTACCACGCGGCGAAGATCACCGAGGCCTGTTGCGTGATCGCCATGCCCCATCCGGGCTCCGAGTCATTGAACCAGAGATCGGTGTAGTTGATCTGCGGCTCGGGGCCGGTCGCGAGCGGCTCGCGCTGGATCGCCACCGTGCGCGCGATGCCTCCCACGTTGTAGGCGAACGTGGCGGCGTCGTTGCCCGAGAAATTCACCGTGAGCGATCCCGCGGCGGTCACGTTGCGCTTCGACGGATCGAAGTCCGCGCCGAAGAAGACGGGCCCGGTCACCTGGTAGAGCGTTCCGGAGCACGAGTTTCCGGACACGGCGCAATTGGGCCCGACGTACCACTTCGCATTGCCCGCGGAATCGTACGTGTACCAGGCCGCGAAGATGTTGTTGCCGCGCTGCGTGAAGTTGATTCCCCAGCCCGATTCGTTCGGGTTGAACCAGATGCCGCTCAGCGGCCCGGGCGATTCGGCGCCGTTGGTCACCACCTTCGGACCGAGGAAGTTGCCGAGCGCGATGGGGTTCAAGCCGGCGGCGATGCCGGCGAGCTGCTGGAACGAGCTCGTGTCGTAGGTCCCGAGCTCGTTGCGGCCCGAGTCGACGACGTAGAGCGTCGCCCCGTCGGGAGAGACCGCGACTCCGGTGGGAAAGGCCTTCGTGCCGACGAGGATTTCGAAGAGGATCGTGTTGTTCGAGGTGTCGAGCACGGCCACCGTGCCGGAGGTTCCGATCGCGATGTAGACCCGCGTTGCGTCGGGGCTCACCGTGAGCCACGTGGGATCGCCCGAGAGGAGGACGGTCGTGACCACCGACGGAGCGCCGGTGTCGATCACGCTGAGGGCGCTGCGCGCGCCGCTGCTGTCGGCGGTATGCGCGACGTACAGGCGCGAGCCCGACGGATTGATCGCGAGGCCGACGGGATTGGGAAGCACGCCGAGCGTCGCGACGACCGCTGAATTCGGCGCATCCACGATCGAGACGGACCGGTCGACGAGGTTCGACACGTAGAGCCGCGAGCCCGATGGGTTGTACACGACGGCGGTCGGGCCGCCGCCGACCGCGAGCGGCGTCACATTCCCGCTGCCCACGTCGATGATCGAGATCGAGCGCAGCGGGCTCGCGTTCGGGCCGAAGTTGGCGACCGCCACGTTGTGCCCGTCGGGGCTCACCGCGATGCCGAGCGGCTGCGCGCCCACGGTAACCGATGGGAGAACGCGGTTGTTGAGCGCGTCGATGACGCTCACGGTGCCGTCGTCGAAGTTGGTCACGTAGACACGGTTGCCCGGGCGGCTCACCGCGACGCCGACGGGATTCGCTCCCGTGGGAAGCGTCGCCACCAGCCCGTTGGTCGCGGTGTCGATCACCGAGAGCTGGTTGTTCGCGCTCGGCACGTACGCGAACGGCGCCGCCTGCGAGAGCGGTGCATGGAGGGACGCTGCGGCGGCGACGGCGATGAGGCTTCGGCGGGCGAGGGCGGTCATTGTCATGACGTGGCGGCGTTTCTCGGATTGCGTCCGACGATTTTACCCCTTAGTCGCGTACCGCACGGTCCACGGGCGTTCGCTGCGCGCGTTGACCCCGGATGGACCGAAACCGTTCGAAGCGCCTCTGCAAGCCGAAGCATCCCGGCCTGGTTCTCTCGACCTTCATCGAGCCGTACGGGATCAGCCAGAATTCGCTCGCCCGGAGCATGGGCGTCTCGCCGCGGCGCATCAACGAGATCCTGCAGGGCAAGCGCGCGATCACCGCCGACACCGCGATCGGCCTCGCCGAGGTGTTCGGCAGCGGCGCGCTCTTCTGGATGCGGCTGCAGGCCCGATACGACCTCGCGGTGGCGCGGCTCCTTCGCCAGGATCGGCCCCCACCCGCGCTCGAGGTATTTCGCAGCGAGCCGTGGGACGAGTGCGACTTGGACTTCGCCGAGGACGACGAGTATCTCGCCGCGCTTCGCCGCGGCGTGAAGCCTCGCGTGGCGACGGGTTCGGTGGCGCCGCGCGACCCGTGGCGCAACGACCGGGATGAGTACCGTTTTCCGAAGTGGCGCGGATCACCTCTTGGCGGACGCGATGAGCCCGATTCCGCGAGGCCGCGCGATCAGCCCGAGCGCCCGCGCGATCAGCCGGATCTCCCGCGGCGGCGCGATTTGTGGCGCGATGACGTCGATGAGCCGGATCTGTGAGTGCACGGGGCGACTACCCTTATCCGAGGTATGACGCGTCGCGTTATGCACGGCGATTTCCCCAGGGCCAAAAACGTCCCACCCATGACG
>JADGRS010000069.1 GCA_017880705.1 Burkholderiales bacterium | reverse complement strand
AGGGCCTGCAGTCCCGAAGCGCAGTTGCGCATCACGGTCCATGCGGGGACCTTGTCGCCGCAGCCGAGCCGCAGCGACACGACGCGCGCGATGTTCGCCTCATCCGCCGACGGCATCGCCGCGCCGACGATCACCTCGTCGAACGCATCGGGTTCGAATGGCTGGCGCATGAGAAGCGCCCGACCCGCGTTCACCGCGAGGTCGGAGCCGGTGAACGGCCCCAGCCCCGTCTTCGCCTTGAGGAACGGGGTGCGCGCCCCGTCGATCACATAGACGTCGCGGCGACCTTTTTCTTCGAGTCCGTAGGCTGCCATGGCTCCTCCTGCGATTTCGCGCCGCGCCCGAGGTCGTTCTCGAAGTCGTCCACCTTGACGACGTCGCGGCGCAGGCGATCGGTGTATTCGAGATGCTCGACGTCGGCCTGGGTGATGATTCCCTGCGCGAGCGCCACCGTGCGGCGCTCCTCCACCGTGCGCTGCGTGAGGAGGCCATCCTTCGTCGCCTTGCGCATCTTCGCCTCGATGGTCTCGGCCTTCACCACGGCCTCCATCGCGAACTCGAGCCGGCCGATGACGTCGTTTTCGTCACGCGGGATGTACGCGCCGGCGGTGAGGCGATCGCGCGCCGGGCCTGGCGTGATGAGGATCGCCGCGACCTTCGCGCCCACCTTGTCGAACGGCGCGTTCAAAGTGAGCCCCTTCGGGAACACGAGCATGCGCATCCAGGCGGCGACCCAGCGATTTGGGAAGTTGTCGAGCACGCCGTCCATCGCGACCTGCAGCTTGAAGAACGTGTCGAACATCGCCCAGTCGAGGAGCGGCCGGTCTTCCTTCTGGCGGCCCTCGTCGTTGAAGCGCTTCACCGTCGCCGAGGCGATGTAGAGAAGCGAGAGGATGTCGCCCAGGCGCGCGGAGATCTTCTCGCGGCGCTTCAAGCTCCCGCCGATCACGAACATCGAGATGTCCGAGAGAAGCGCGAAGGCCGACGAGAAGCGCGTCATCATCTGCAGGTAACGCCGCGTCTCGAGCGGCCCGGCGACGGTGACGGTCTCGCCGCCCGTGATCCCGAGGTACGACGAACGCGCGGCGTTCGAGATGGTGAACGCCATGTGGCCCCAGAACGCGCGGTCGAACGCGACGAGGTCGTCAGCGCCTACCGCCGCGATCTCCTTCAGCACGAACGGATGGCAGCGGATCGCGCCCTGGCCGAAGATGATGAGCGAGCGCGTGAGGATGTTGGCGCCCTCGACGGTGATCGCGATCGGGATCGACTGGTAGGCGCCGCCCAGGTAGTTGTTCGGCCCCATCATGATGCCCTTGCCGCCGTGGATGTCCATGGCGTCGTTCAGGATGGAGCGCATGCGCTCGGTCATGTGGTACTTGCAGATCGCCGAGATGACCGAGGGCTTCTCGCCCAGGTCGAGGGCGGTCATCGTGAGCCTGCGGGTCGCATCCATCATGTAGGTGTTGCCCCCGATGCGCGCGAGCGGCTCCTCCACGCCCTCGAATTTTCCGATGGGCGTCTTGAACTGCGAGCGGATGCGCGCATAGGCGCCGGTCGCGCGCGTGGAGAGCTTGCCGGCAGCCATCGACATCGACGGGAGCGAGATCGAACGCCCCGCGGCGAGGCACTCGACCAGCATGCGCCAGCCGTTGCCCACCTGCTTCTCGCCGCCGATGATCCACGACATCGGGATGAAGACGTCGGTGCCGTGGTTGGGGCCGTTCATGAAGGCGCCGGAAAGCGGAATGTGGCGCCGCCCGATGTTCACGCCCTTGTGGGAGGTCGGGATCAACGCGAGCGTGATGCCGATGTCTTCCTTGTCGCCGATGAGCTTCTCGGGATCGAAGAGCTTGAACGCGAGGCCCAGGATCGTCGCCACGGGGCCGAGCGTGATGTAGCGCTTGTCCCACGTGAGGCGCACGCCCACGACCTCGCGGCCCTCGTGCATGCCCTTGCAGACGATGCCGAAGTCCGGGATCGCGCCGGCGTCCGAGCCCGCTTCCGGATTGGTGAGCGCGAAGCACGGAATCTCGAGCCCCTTGGCGAGGCGCGGCAGGTAATGGTTCTTCTGCTCGTCGGTGCCGTAATGGATGAGCAGCTCGGCCGGCCCGAGGGAGTTGGGGACCATCACCGTCACCGCCGCGGTGCCACTGCGCGTCGAGATCTTGGTCACGATCTCCGAGTGCGCGAACGCCGAGAACCCGAGGCCGCCGAAGGACTTCGGAATGATGATCCCGAGGAAGCCCTTCTCGCGAATGAACTTCCACACCTCGGGCGGCAGGTCCATGCGCTGGTGCGTGATGTCCCACTCGTCGAGCATTCCGCACAGCTCCTCGACGGGACCTTCGATGAACGCGCGCTCGTCCGCGGAGAGCCTCGCCTCGGGATAGGCGAGGAGCTTTCCCCAATCGGGCTTGCCGGTGAATAGATCCGCGTCCCACCAGATGCTGCCGGCGTCGAGGGCTTCCTGCTCGGTCTGCGAGACCTGCGGCAGGACCTTCTTGTAGATGCCGAAGAAGAGGCGCGAGACGCTCGCGCGTCGCAGCGGCTTCACGATGCCGAACGCGGCGAAGATTCCCACCGCGACCCACAGCACGGTGAGCACCGCGAGCGGGGTGCCCGTCGCGAATGTGAGCGCCGCGACGCCCGCGGCCATCGCGAGCGACCACGCGAACGCGTTGGCGCGGTGATAGGCGAGCGCGCCGGCCACCAGGATCGCGGCGAAAATGGCGCCCAGCAGGAATAGCGTATGCATATTCGTCTCCTTCTCAGTCGCCCGAGACCAGCTCGAGCTTTCGCGAATCCGCGAGCGCGGGAGCCTTGAGCCCCGCGACGAGGAACGGGGCGAGCCGCTGCAGCAGCAGCTCGTCGTCGTACTTTTCCACGGCGGTCATCTGCGCGAAGAGCTTCACCGCGTCGGTGCCCGCGAGCGTATACGAAAGCGCGCCCATCACGAAATGCAGGCGCCACGTGAGCTCCTGCCGCGACAGGTGCGGCAGCGCCTTGAGGAACGCTTCCTTGTAGAGGCCGATCATCTCGGCGTACTGGCCCGAGAGGAAGTGGCGGATGAAGGGCGCCGGGTCGGCGTACGCGCGCCCCAGGAGCCGCAGGAAGTTCTTGCCGCCGCGCTTCTCGTCGCGCGCGATCTTCAGCGCCGGGATGAGCATCGCGAAGAGGACCTTCTCGCACGAGAGCGCGCGGCCCTGCGCCTCGCGCTCGACGCCCTTCAGCAGCTTGATCCGCTCCTGGTTCATCGGATCGAGGCGCCGCGTGAGGACCGCCTGGAAAAGCACTTCCTTCGTGCCGAAGTGGTAGTTGACCGCGGCGAGGTTTACGCCAGCGGCGGTCGTCAGGCTCCTCAGGCTCGTCGCCTCGAAGCCGTGCTCCATGAACAGGCTCTCGGCCGCGTCGAGGATGCGGGTCTTGGTGTCCGCGGAGGTCGCGTCGATGGCGACGCCTTTTCGTGCGGGACGGGAAGCGGCCATGGGTTAAACGCCTAATTCAAACGCTCGTTTGAATTCTATCCTAAGCGTTGCCCCCCCGGGAGTCAAAGGCGTTGATGCGCAAGAAGGGGGAAAGCCCTACGTATTGCAGCAGCTGCTGCCGGTTGCCGATGAACGAAGTGGGCGCTCGAGCCCGGGGTATCGCTCGCCGCAGCTGCGCCACCATTGGTCGAGGAATTCCAGCTCACCGGCGTCGAGCCCCGAGGGCCGCGCAAGAGGTTCCCCGTCCATGCCGGCATGTGCGGCCGCCGCATAGTGGAGCGCGATGCTGACGACGTCGTCGTGGACATCTTCATCCGTGGCCTTCTCCGCGAACCAAAGATCGAAGATCCGAAGAAGGCGCTCCGAATGGTCCGGGAGATTGTGTTCGAGCCACCATGCCAACCAGAGTGGCTGCGTCCGCGCCGCCGCGATGCGAATGCAGTCCGCCTGCTTGCCGAGAGACAAAGTGGAAAGAAGCTCCAGGCACCGCGTGAATTGCTCGGCGTTCACGGCTCCTTGCGCCTCTCCATCCATTCGAAGAGCGCCATTCCCGCCAGCGTGGAAACGGCGAAGAGGATCGCCTTCGAGGAACCGCTTGCAAGCGCCACGATCGCGGGGCCCGGGCAGAATCCCGCGAGGCCCCAGCCGATGCCGAAAACCACCGCACCGACAATCAGGCGCCGATCGACGCTGCGATTCGACGGCATGCGCATCGGCAGCCCGAGCGCGGATCGCGCATGTGCAGAGGCCCATCCGAAGCCGATGAGCCCGACGCCGACCGCGGCGCCCATCACGAGGGCGAGCGACGGATCCCACCGGCCGAAGAGGTCGAGGAAGCCCTTCACCTTCGCCGGGTTCACCATTCCGGAAACGATCAAGCCCGCGGCGAAGAGCATTCCGGTCGCGAGCGACGCGAGCGATTCAACGGCGTGCGAGCGCGTCATGAGACGAGGTGGCGCACGACGAAGACGGTGAGGAACCCGGCCGCCATGAATGACAACGTCGCCGCGAGCGAGCGTGGCGAGCGCAATGCGAGGCCGCACACGCCGTGACCGCTCGTGCAGCCGGAGCCGGCGCGCGTGCCCCAGCCCACGAGAAGGCCCGCCGCGACCAGCGTCGCGCTCGAGGCATCGATCTCGATCGACATCCTGCCGCCCAGCAATTCGTATAGCGCGGGCGTGGCCAACATGCCGGCGATGAATGCCACGCGCCAGGCGATGTCGCCCCGGCGCGGACGCAAGAACCCGCCAACGATCCCGCTGATGCCGGCGATTCGTCCGGCCAGGACCGCGAAAATGGTCGCCGCCGCGCCGATGAGAAGGCCGCCGAGCGCGGCGCTTCCCGGCGTGAATGCCGTCCAATCGATTTGCACTTGCCCTCCTGCGGCGAACTCAGCGCTTTCGCATCGCGGCGAGCGCGCGCGCGATGAGCGGCCAGAAGAGAAGCACCAGCGCGAGCGTCGTGATCGAACCCACGAGCCCGTTCGACCAGAAGACGCGCATGTCGCCCGCGGAGCCGATCATCGAGAGCCGGAACGAGTCCTCGGCGCGGCTGCCGAGCACCAGCGCGAGGGTGAGCGGCGCCATCGGGATGCCGATCTTCTTGAAGACGTAGCCCAGCACGCCGAAGAGCATCATCAGCCAGATGTCGAACATCGCGTTCTGGATCGCGAAGGCGCCGATCGCGCACGACACGACGATCATCGGCGCGATCGCCGCGAACGGCACGCGCAGCACCGAGGCGAAGATCGGTACCGTCGTGAGGACGAGGACCAGGCCCACGACGTTGCCGAGGTACATCGAGGCGATGAGGCCCCAGACGAATTCCTTGTGCTCGACGAAGAGGAGCGGCCCCGGATTCAACCCCCACACCATGAGGCCGCCGAGGAGGATCGCCGCGGTGCCCGAGCCGGGAATGCCGAGCGCGAGCATCGGCAGCAGCGCGGAGGTGCCCGAAGCGTGCGCCGCGGTCTCCGGCGCGAACACGCCCTCGATGCGCCCCTTGCCGAACGAATCGGGATCCTTCGACATGCGCTTGGCGATGTTGTAGCCCATGAACGATGCGGCGATGGCCCCGCCCGGCGTGATGCCGAGCCAGCAGCCGATGAACGACGAGCGCAGCAGCGTCGCCCAGTAGCGCGGCATCTCCCTCCACACCTTGAGCACCACGCGCAGGCTGATCTTCGCGGCGTGGCCACGCAGCGCCAGGCGCTCCTCCATCGTGAGGAGGATCTCGCTGATGCCGAAAAGCCCGATCACCGCCACGAGGAAATTCACGCCGCGCAGGAGCTCGGTCGATCCGAACGTCATGCGCAGCTGCCCCGAGACCGTGTCCATGCCGATGCCGGCGACGAGCAGCCCCAGCGCCATGGAGATGAGGGTCTTGTGCTTCTCCTCGCGGCCGAGCCCGACGAACGAGCAGAACGTGAGGAGGTACACCGCGAAGAATTCCGGCGGCCCGAACTTGAGCGCGAAGCTGGCGATGCTGGGCGCGAGGAAGGTGATGAGGAGCACCGCCACCAGCGAGCCGATGAAGGAGGAAGTGAACGCAGCCGTGAGCGCCTCGGCCGCGCGCCCCTGCTGCGCCATCGGATAGCCGTCGAACGTCGTCGCCACCGACCACGCCTCGCCCGGGATGTTGAAGAGGATCGAGGTGATGGCGCCGCCGAAAAGCGCGCCCCAGTAGATGCACGAGAGCATCACGATGGCCGAGGTCGGGTCCATCGTGAAGGTGAGCGGCAGCAGGATCGCGACGCCGTTGGGGCCGCCCAATCCGGGCAGCACGCCCACGAAGATGCCGAGCGTGAGGCCGACCATCATCAGCGCGAGGATCTTCCACGTCATCAGGACGCTGAAGCCGTAGAGGAGGAGGTGGAAGGCTTCCATGGCGATTCTCAGTAGCCGAACAGGTGTTCGAGAGGTCCCTTCGGCATGATCACGTCGAAGGCGATCTCGAAGGTGCCGAACATGGCGGCCGAGAAGATGAACGCGGTAAGGAGCGACTTCCACGCCTTGATCTTCCCGACCACGATCATGAATCCCGCGATGAGGATGAAGCTCGCCACGTAGAGGCCCAGCCACTGGGTGACCGGCACGTAGAGGAGCGTCGGCACGAACATCTGCAGCACGCGCTTGAACTGGCTGCGGGTGACGAAGGCATCGCGGCCCGAGTCGCGCTTGACGATCTCCTTCACGATGCCGAAGAGGCACGCGCCCCCGAGGATCAGCGCAACCCAGAAGGGGAAGTAACCGGCCGCCGGGCCCGTGGGCTCCCACGAGATGCCGGTGCGCCAGTTGTCGTACATCATGAGGAGCGCGAAGGCGAGCGTCACCGCGAGGGTGACCATCTCGACGTTGCGCTGCTGCGCGACCGCGGGCGAATCGTCCGGGGGCTCGTCGGGATCGCCTGCGACGATCTCCACGCCGGGATCGGTCACTGCGCGACGAATCCGGCTTCGGTCATAAGGCTCTTGTTGAGGGCGTCATCCTCCTCGAGGAACTTGAGCATGTCCTTGCCCGTGAGGAACACCGGCTTCAGCGCCTGCTTCTCCATGTAGTCCTTGTATTCGGCGGTCTGCGTGACCTTCTTGAATAGATCGGTGTAGAACGCGGCCTCCTCGGGCTTGACGCCTCCCGGGAGGAACATCGCGCGAAGCATCTGGTAGCTCACGTCCAGGCCCTGCTCCTTGCAGGTGGGGATGTCGTTCCACGACATGGTCTCGGTGACCTTCGTCTTGTACTGCATGCGCTCCTTCGAGAAGACGCAGAGCGCCCGGACCTGGCCGGCGCGCCAGACCTCGAGGTTCTCCGACGGGTTGTTCACGTTGGAAGCGGTGTGATTGCCGACGAGCTGCGTCGCGGCCTCGCCGCCCGACTTGTACGGCAGGTAGGCGAACTTCGCGCCGGTCTTCTTCTCGATGAAGACGGTGAGGACGTGGTCCTCGCGCTTGGAGCCCGTGCCGCCCATCTTGAACATCGGGTCGGCCTTCTTCGCCGCGTCGATGAATTCCTTCGTCGTCTTGTACGGCAGCGTCGTGTTGTCCCAGAGCACGAACTCGTCCAGCGCCATCACCGAGATCGGCGTGAGCTCGCGCCAGTTGAACGGAATCTTCGCCGAGAGCGGGAGCATGTAGATGAGCGAGTAGGCGATGAGCACCTTGTTCGCATCGCCCGGGCTCGTCTTCATGTACATGAGCCCCTCCGCGCCGGACGCCCCGCCCTTCAGCGAGACGACGATCGGCTGCTTCATGAGGTTGTTCTTCTGGATGGCCGCCTGCATCATTCGCGCCATCTGGTCCGAGGCGCCGCCCGCTCCGGCCGCGACGACGATCTCGACGGGCTTGGTGGGCTCCCAGGCATAGGAAGGGGCGGCGAGCAACGAGAGGCTGGCCGCGGCGAGGACGGCGATGGGGTTGCGCATGGGATTTCCTCCGATGGTTTTCGAACTATTCTAGTCGCTATATTAAACATCCCCGGGTATCTATGCGGCTTATCCTGATGGGGCTACTGCTTGGCGGCGCCATGGTAGCGACCCCCGCCGGCGCCATCCTGATTCGCGCCGACCGCGACGATGCCGAGTATGTGGAGCTCGCTTCTCGCTACGCCTCCGCCGTCTCCCTCGGTGCGGCGGGTGGCGAGGGCGTTCTCATCGCGCCGCGCTGGGTTCTCACTTCCGCGCACTGCGCCCAGGCGATCGAGGAGATGAAATCGCGCCCGAAGCTGCGGATCGGCAAGCGCGACTACGACATCCAGTCGGTGTTCATTCTCCCGCAGTGGGTTCGCGGCGGGTCGAACGACATCGCAATGCTGTTGCTCACCAAGGTCGTCTCCGGCGTCGAGCCCACGCCGATCTATCGAGACGTCGACGAAGTCGACAAGGGCGTCGTCATCGTGGGCCACGGCCCGAGCGGGAAGGCCGGCGCCGCGCAGCTCGCGCGCGATGGACGCGCCCGCGCCGCGATCAACACCGTCAATCGCGTCGAGCCGCGCAGGATCGGGTTGCGGTTGAAGGCCGGCGACGACGCACCGGATCTCCAGGGCGCGATCGCGCCCGAGGAGACCGGCGGCCCCGCGTACGTCGAGACGAAGGCCGGCCTCTTCGTCGCGGGCATCGCCATCGGCGCCGAAGGCGAGTGGCAGAACTACGCGCGCGTCTCGTTCTACGCCCCCTGGATCGAAGACGTGATGCTCGATGCGGCGAAGCAGGAGATGAACTCGAACCTGGACGGATCCGGCAGAAGCTGAACGCCGAATCCCGGCGGGTATACGATGATCGTGCGTCAACCCTTCGGCAGGAGGAGCTCATGAACGCAACCGCATCCAAGGTCATGTGGGGCTTGCTGGCGATCCTCGCCGCCTACGCTCTGGGCGTCGTCGCCCTGAAGCGCGGCGAATCGGTGAGCGCGGCCTGGCTCGTCACCGCGGCGATCGCAATCTACTTCATCGCCTACCGCTTCTACAGCCGCTTCATCGCCGAGAAGGTCCTTCAGCTCGACGACAGCCGGCCGACACCCGCGATCCGCCATGACGACGGCATGGACTACGTGCCGACCCAGAAATGGGTGCTCTTCGGACACCACTTCGCCGCCATCGCGGGAGCCGGGCCCCTCGTCGGCCCGGTGCTCGCGGCGCAGATGGGCTACCTGCCCGGCACGATGTGGATTCTCGCGGGCGTGGTGTTCGCGGGCGCCGTGCAGGACTTCGTCGTGCTCTTCGCCTCCGTGCGGCGCGACGGCAAATCCCTCGGCGAGATGATCAAGATGGAGATGGGTCCGGTTCCCGGCTCGCTCGCGCTCGTCGGCGTGCTCGCGATCATGATCATCATCCTCGCGGTCTTGAGCCTCGTCGTCGTGAAGGCGCTCGCGGAAAGTCCGTGGGGCCTCTTCACCATCGCCGCCACCGTTCCCATCGCGGTGCTGATGGGCATCTACATGCGCTACCTGCGTCCCGGCCGGGTGGGCGAGGCCTCCATCATGGGCGCCGTGCTCCTCCTCGGAGCGCTCTTCCTCGGCCGCACCGTGGCCGCGGATCCCGATTGGGGGCCTGCATTCACGTGGACCGGCCCGGCGCTCGCGTGGGGCCTCATCGGATACGGCGCCATCGCCTCGAGCCTTCCGGTGTGGCTGATGCTCGCGCCGCGCGATTACCTCAGCACATTCCTCAAGATCGGCACCGTCATAGCGCTCGCGCTCGGCATCTACATCGTGATGCCGAACCTACGGATGCCCGCGCTCACGCAGTTCGTCGACGGCTCCGGGCCCGTGTTCGCGGGGAAACTCTTCCCGTTCCTCTTCATCACCATCGCGTGCGGGGCCGTCTCGGGATTCCACTCGCTCATCGCCTCGGGCACGACGCCCAAGATGATCGAGCGCGAATCCCACATGCGGCTCATCGGCTATGGCGGCATGCTGATGGAGTCGTTCGTCGCGATCATGGCGTTGAGCGCGGCCTGTGTCCTCGATCCGGCGGTCTACTTCGCCATGAACAGCCCCGCGGCGATCATCGGGACCACGCCGGCGAAGGCGGCCGAGGTCATCTCGAGCTGGGGCTTCGTGATCACCCCGGACGCGATCACGCAGACCGCGAAGGACATCGGCGAGAAGACGATCCTGTCGAGAGCGGGAGGCGCGCCCACGCTCGCGGTGGGCATGGCGCAGATCCTGGCGCAGGCCCTGGGCGGCAAATCGCTCGAGGCTTTCTGGTACCACTTCGCGATCCTGTTCGAGGCGCTCTTCATCCTCACGGCCGTGGACGCAGGCACCCGCGTGGGCCGCTTCATGATCCAGGACATGCTGGGCCACGTGTACGCCCCGCTCGGGAACACCGAGTTCCTCCCGGCCAATTTCTTCGGCACGGGTTTGTGCGTGGCGATGTGGGGATATTTCCTTTACGAGGGCGTGGTCGATCCGCTGGGAGGCATCAACACCCTGTGGCAATTGTTCGGCGTCGGAAACCAGATGCTCGCGGGCATCGCGCTCCTCCTGGGCACCACGGTGCTGGTGAAGATGAAGCGCGAGCGCTACGTGTGGGTGACGCTCGCGCCGACCGCGTGGCTCCTCGTCACGACGCTCACGGCCGGGGTCGAGAAGATCTTCAGCCCCGATCCCAAGGTGGGGTTCCTCGCCCTCGCGCACAAGTTCAGCGATGCGGCGGCCCAGGGCACGGTGCTCGCGCCGGCGAAGACGATCGAGCAG
>JADGRS010000068.1 GCA_017880705.1 Burkholderiales bacterium | reverse complement strand
GCCGCGCGCCAGATTCAAGATGAAGTGCGAACGCCGAAGATCACGGCGCGTTACATCACCAGCACCTTGACGTCCGGATAACCCATCAGCTTCAGGATGAAGTAGTTGGCGGCGGCCTCGCCCGGATCGTCGGAAACACTGATGAGCTCGGCATATCGCGGGACGCCGGCCTTCACGAGCATGGCCCAGATATCCTTCGCGGCCTTGGGCGTTCCGTTGGCATTCAGAAGATCGGTGTATGGCACATGGATGACTCTCCCGTCGGGCACTTTGGCGGGAAGCGATTTGCCCGAGGCGATATAGATTTTCGGGTATGGCCCTTGGGTGTCCTGATCGCTCACCACGATGCCCGGACGAAGATTGACGGGGTATGCGGTGGGAGGGGTGAAGACACCCTGCGGTGCCTTCTTCGGATCCGCCGCGTCGGTCTCCTTGTTCAGCGGGAAGCCGGCAAATCCCCAGTCGTCCACGGAATCCGAGAAGACCGAGACCCGTTTCTGTCCCAGTTTTTCCAGCAGGAGGAAGGCCAGGGCCGAATCGGGGTTCAATCCCCCCTGCGAAACGATCACCGCTTCGTTGGCCGCGTCGACACCGGCGCTACCCAGGACTTCGGCCAGCTTCGCGGGTGTGGCGAGATTGCGCTTGAACACGTCCGCGGGGACGTTGATGGCGAACGGCACGTGCGACTGCTTGAACGATTCCGCCGGGCGCACATCGACGATGCTGAGCTTCGCGACACCGAACATGCGGATCATCTGGTTGTTCCATCCGCTCAACCATGTCTTCTCACGCGTCATGTTCGGCGCGTCGTAGGTCCAGAACGGCAGGCCGCGGTCGTCGCGCAGCCATTCGAACTGCGACCCCTTGTAGAGCTTGACCCTGGGGTAGTCGAGAATGAACTTCGCGGCGAAGAACGGAACGCTCGCGGCGATGCCGCCGCCGCAGTGCGTGTAGACCTGCTGGCCGGGCTTCACGCCGAGGTAGGCCAACATGCGCCGGATCTCCTCGGGGGACTTGAAGGTCTTGTCCGCGTTATAGAAGTCCCCGGTGGGCGCCATGATGGAGTTGGGGATGTGGCCGGGCCGGTCGAAGAACTTGACGGCGCCGAAGTGCGTGGTGGGGTCGAGCGCCTCGACGATCGCATTGTTCGCCGGGTCGCCGGACGCACCGAGGAATTCGGGGAGCCGGACGCGCACGTCCTCCCTGAGCTTCGCGACGCGGAATGT
This sequence comes from Burkholderiales bacterium, assembly GCA_017880705.1. Classification (GTDB taxonomy): domain Bacteria; phylum Pseudomonadota; class Gammaproteobacteria; order Burkholderiales; family Usitatibacteraceae; genus Usitatibacter. The sequence goes on along the minus strand of JADGRS010000068.1, from coordinate 9,481 downwards.
TCCCGGCTTCGGAGCGGGGGTCGGGTCCTTTGTCACCGCGCCGCCCGCGGCTTGCCACTTGGCGAGCCCGCCGTCGAGGACAACCAGATCCTTCGCCGGAAACCCGTGGTAGTAGAGGTCGAAGTAGACGCTGGTCGCGAGATAGGTGCCGCCCTGGTCGTAGAGGACGACCTTCTTCCCGGTGCTGACGCCCCAGGACTGGATGAGCCGTTCCATTTCGGCGGCGGACATCTCGCGGCCGCCGTAGCTGAAAAGGTCGACGTTCACCGCGCCCGGAATGTGCCCGGCCGCGTACATCTTCGGAAACGAGGCATCGAGCACGAGCAGCTCGTCGCGTTTCAGGTTCTTCTCGAGCCATTCAACGCTGACAAGCTGACCGATGCCGCCTTCCGCCGCCAGGGCAGGCTGCGCCATGAACAGGCCGCTGGCGATGACCACCAACAACCAATGACTCAAACTTTTCGACATGTTGTCCTCCGCTGCGCGCCGCGGCGAAACAGGGCCGCTCAAGCCGGTAAGGTAGCCTTGCGGCCGCGGGAGGAACCAGCCGATTGTGACGAGCTACGTCTTTCAGGGACCAGCCGCCGTCCCGGACGGACGGGTCGCGGACCGCCATCGACATGCAAGCCTCGGTAGTGGGTAAAATGCCTTTATGGACAAGGTCTTGACTCGCCGAATTTTGCTGGGTGTCACGGGAGGCATCGCTGCCTACAAGGTGGCCGAGCTCGCGCGGCTGCTCATCAGGAACAACGTCGAAGTCCAGGTCGCGATGACCGAGGCGGCGACGCGATTCGTGTCGCCCATGACTTTCCAGGCGCTGACGGGCAAGCCCGTGATCACCGACTTGTGGGATGCGAGCTTCGCGAATCACATGGCGCACATCGAGCTGTCGCGCGGCGCCGACGCGATCCTCATCGCGCCGGCGAGCGCGAATTTCCTCGCGAAGCTCGCGCACGGCCTGGCCGACGACTTGCTGTCGACGGCGTGCCTCGCGCGCAGCTGCCCGTTGCTCGTCGCCCCTGCGATGAACCGGGAGATGTGGGACAACGCGGCCACGCAACGCAACATCGCGACGCTGCGCGGCGACGGCGTCGCGATCCTCGGCCCCGATTCGGGCGACCAGGCGTGCGGCGAGGTGGGCATGGGCCGCCTGCTGGAGCCGGGGGAGCTTGCGCAAGCGCTCGATATGTTCTTCTCGCCCAAGCGGCTCGCCGGTCGCAAGGTTGTGGTCACCGCCGGCCCCACCTTTGAAGCGATCGACACCGTGCGCGGCATCACCAATCTCAGCTCCGGGAAGATGGGCTATGCCATCGCCGATGCGGTCACTGCGATGGGTGCCGACGTGACCCTCATCAGCGGCCCCACTTCCCTCGCGCCGCCGGCGCAGGCGCACTTCGTCTACGTGACCTCCGCCGCCGAAATGTTCAGCGCGGTGAAGGCGCACGTCGCGGGAGCGGACTTCTTCTTCAGCGTCGCGGCCGTCGCCGACTACACGCCGCTCGCGCCGTCGGGGCGCAAGCTCAAGAAGACCGTGGAGCCGATGGAGATCCGGCTGAAGCCCACCGAAGACATCCTCGCGTACGTCGCGGGGCTGGCCGTTGGACCCTTCTGCGTCGGCTTCGCCGCGGAGAGCGAGGACCTGTCGCAGTACGCGCAGGCGAAGCGCGTTCGCAAGAAGATCCCGATGATCGTCGCGAACCTGGTGCAGCAGGCGGTCGGCAAGGATGACAACGAGGTCACGATCTACGACGACGCGGGAGCCCATGCGCTCGCGCGGGCGCCCAAGTCGAAGATCGCGTACGCCATCGTCGAGCACGCGATGCGGCTTCGCGACGGGCGGCCCCAGGCCGCGACGGTCACGCCGATCAAGCAGATCTCGTAGCTTCGTCCGAGCCCGGAAAAGGTCGCATGAAACGAAAGACGCTGGACGTCAAGATTCTCGATGAAAGAATCAGGGCGCAGATGCCCGCGTACGCGACGGCCGGATCGGCGGGCCTCGACCTGAGGGCGGCGATCGACGACCCGATCACGCTGCGGCCCGGGGATACGGCGCTCATTCCCTCGGGGCTCGCGATCCATCTCGGCGATCCCGGGCTCGCGGCGATGATCATTCCGCGCTCGGGGCTCGGCCACAAGCACGGCATCGTGCTCGGCAACCTCGTGGGGCTGATCGATTCCGATTACCAGGGCCAGGTGTTTGTGTCCTGCTGGAACCGCGGCAAGGATGCGTTCGTGGTGAATCCGCTCGAACGCATCGCGCAGCTCGTCGTCGTGCCGGTGGTCCAGGTCGATCTGAACATCGTCGCCGACTTCGAGGAAAGCTCGCGCGGCGCGGGCGGCTTCGGGTCCACCGGCAAGCACTGATGCGCGGCATCGTGCTCTTCGCGCACGGAGCGCGCGATCCCGAATGGGCGCGGCCGTTCGAGGAGATCCGCGACCGCGTGCGCGCGAGCCGGCCCGAGTATCCGATCGCGCTCGCCTATCTCGAGATCATGTCGCCCACGCTCGAGGAAGCGATCGCCTCGCTCGCCGCCGAGGGCGCCTCCTCGATCACCGTCTTCCCCCTGTTCATGGCGCAGGGCGGTCACCTGAAGCAGGACCTGCCCCGCATCCTCGCGGCGATCCGCCTGAACTATCCGCACCTGCCGATCGCGCTCGAGTCGGCGCTCGGCGATTCGCCCGAAATCCTCACGGCGATCGCCGGATGGATTCTTTCCAGGGCGGAATGAAAATTGGTGTCAGGTACGAATTTCGGCCTCCGAAATTCGTACCTGACACCAATTTTCATCTCTTTCCGCAAATGCTGAACCCGTCGTTCCATCCCATCGAATACTGCGGATCGCCGGCCATGCGCTGGGCGTCCTTGCGGGCATAGGCGGTCTTCTTGGCGGACTCGCAGCCGTCGATGTAGCCGTCGCGCACCGCGGGCGGGTAGCCCGTCAGGTTGTAGGCGGGAGGCGCCGCCTTCGCGCGGCGCTCGCCGGCCTCCCGGGGCGTCTCCGGCGCCAGCGGCGCAGGAGGAACTGCGGCACAACCGGCCGCGAGCAAGGTCGAAAGCCATGCAATGTGCCGGCGCATCGTCTTATTCATGGGTTACCATGCGGCGCTCGAATTCTCGTTATCGGTGAGGGCTTCATGATGATGCAAGTCGGGGGAATGCGTTTGGACCGTAGCGCGGTCCCGGGGTTTCTTGCCGGCGTCGCCATGGCAGCCGCGGCGCTCGCCGCGAATGCCGAGGTCACGTTCAAGACCGCGCACGTGAAAGTCGGCGCCCATCCGCTCAACGTCGAGGTCGCCGTCTCGGACCCGCAGCGCATGCAGGGCCTCATGTACCGAAGGAAGCTCGGGCGCGACGACGGGATGCTCTTCATCTTCGACGAGCCCGCGTACCAGAGCATGTGGATGAAGAACACGTTGATCCCCCTCTCGGTCGCGTTCATCGACGCCGACGGGCGCATTCTCAACATCCTCGACATGGAGCCCCAGACCCTCGAGACGCACACCTCCGCGGGCCCCGCCGTCTATGCGATCGAGACCAACAAGGGCTGGTTCGAGGAAAACCGCGTGAAGCCCGGCGAGAGGGTGACGGGGCTGCCGAAGCCCAAATGAAAAAAAGGGCGCCGCGGCGCCCTTTTTCCGCGTCGCGCCTTGCTACGCGAACATCGCCGCGTGGAAGAGATACGACGACGACATGAAGAAGAGCATCGGGATGGAAAGCGCCGTATTGGTCCGCGACGCGAGGAACGCGACGCGACGCGCCTTGCTCTTCTCGTCGTCGGTCGCCGCCACGAGCCCGAGGATCTTCTTCTGGTTGGGCCAGATGAGCACCCACACGTTGAAGAGCATGATGAGCCCGAGCCAGCCGCCGATGCCGATCGGGACATAGGCGCGCTCCTTGAAGAGGAGCGCATCGTCGGCCTTGTCGCCGAGGATGAAAAGTCCCAGCACCACCGTCACCACCGCCGCCCAGCGGAAGAAGAGCAGGGCGCGCGGCGCGACGTGCTTGGTGATGCCCGCGCCCGTCGGCGGCGTGTCGGCCGCGGCCTTCTTCATCGCGTCGACCTGGACGAAATTGAAGTAATAGAGAAGGCCGATCCACATGACGCCCGCCATGATGTGGACCCAGCGCGCGAGACCGTGTTGGATGAATTCCCAGGTCATGTCAGCCTCCCATCATCGCGCGAGCGAGGTAGTAGAGAACCACCGTCAGGACGAGGCCCGTGATCACGGTGCCCCAAAGCGTATCCAAGGGATTTTTCATAGTTATGCTCCGGAAAGTGAGACGGCACGTGAGGCGATTCTAGCACGCATGCCGTTCGCAGGCGTCGAAAAGCCCTAACGATTGAAGGGGTTAGAATGGATCGGTGAATGATCCCCATCCGTACTCGCGCCTGACTCCCGACACGGTCCTCAACTCGCTGGAAAGCGTGGGGCTCCTTTGCGACGGGCGCCTGCTCGCACTGAACAGCTACGAGAACCGCGTGTATCAAGTGGGGCTCGACGACGGCTCCCTCGTCGTCGCCAAGTTCTATCGTCCCGCGCGCTGGAGCGACGCGCAGATTCTCGAGGAGCATGGCTTCGCCATGGAGCTCGCCCAGGCCGAGATTCCCGTGGTCGCGCCTCTCGAGCTCGCGGGAACGACGCTGCATCACGCCTCCGGCTTCGCCTTCGCGGCCTTTCCGCGGCGCGGCGGGCGCTCGCCGGAGCTCGACGACGGCGAGACGCTCACATGGCTCGGGCGCTTCATCGGACGCATCCATGCGGTGGGAGGCGTCCGGCGCTATGAGCATCGGCCCGCGCTCGACATCGAAAGCTTCGGGGACGAGCCGCGCGCCTTCCTGCTCGGGAGCGGGCTCGTTCCCGCCGATCTGCTTCCCGCGTGGAAGCAGGCTTCGGAGCTCGCGCTCGAAGGCGTGCGCCACTGCTTTCAGCGCGCCGGAAAGGTTGCGATGATCCGCACCCACGGCGATTGCCACGCGAGCAACGTGCTGTGGACGCCGGACAGCGGAAACTCGCGGGGTGGCCCGCATTTCGTCGACCTCGACGACAGCCGCATGGCGCCGGCGGTGCAGGACCTGTGGATGCTCATCTCGGGCGATCGCCACGACATGGGCCGGCAGCTCGGCAAGCTCCTCGAGGGGTACGAGGACTTCAGCGAGTTCGACGATCGCGAGCTGCATCTCGTGGAAGCCCTGCGCACCCTGCGCCTGCTGCACTACTCGGCGTGGATCGCGCGACGCTGGGACGACCCCGCATTCCCGATCGCATTTCCATGGTTCAATACTGCGCGCTACTGGCAGGATCGGGTGCTGGAGCTGCGCGAGCAGATCGCCGCGATGCAGGAGCCCGCGCTGGTCCCCTCGTAGAACGAGGCGCCGCTGCCGTCCCGAAGCGCGCAGCCGGGACCATGCCCTTACATTTCTTAGCACCTCGGCACGAACTGGCAACAGAATATCCGCTCCAATCGCTGATTCGAAAAAGACCCGAGAGCCATGTCCGAGATTCAACTCCCGCCTTACGCCGTTCGCCGCCGCCCGTGGCTGTGGCCCGCCATCATCGTGACCGCCGTCGCCGTCCTCGCCCTCGGGGCGTGGCTCATCTGGCGCCCCTCGAGCGAAGACGCGGCCAAGGCCCAGGGAAGCGACGCGGCCAAGTCCGGCAAGGGCGCGGGCAAGGCGGGCAAGGGCGGCGCGGGCGTGCAGCCCGTCGCGGTGGCCGTCGCGCGCGTCGGCGATATCAACATCATGCAGACCGGCCTTGGAACGGTGACCGCGATACGCACGGTGACGGTGAAGCCGCGCGTCGACGGCCAGTTGCAGAGCGTGGGCTTCGACGAGGGCCAGCTCGTGGGCGAAGGCGCCCTCCTCGCGCAGATCGACCCGGTGCCTTTCCAGGTCGCGCTCTCGCAGGTCGAAGGCCAGCTCGCGCGCGACGTGGCGACCCTCAACAACGCGCGCCTCGACCTCGAGCGCTATCGCACGCTGCTCGCGCAGGATTCGATCGCCACCCAGCAGGTCGACCAGCAGGCATCGCTCGTGAAGCAGCTCGAGGGCACGGTGAAGATCGACCAGGCGCAGCTCGACAACGCGAAGCTGCAGCTTTCCTACACGCGCATCACGGCGCCCGTGGGGGGACGCATCGGCCTGAGGCTCGTCGATCCGGGCAACCAGGTGCACAACTCCGACTCGAGCGGCATCGCCGTCATCACGCAGCTCGCGCCGATCACGGTGCTCTTCACGATTCCCCAGGACACGTTGCCGCGAATCATGCAGCGCCTCAAGGCGGGCGACAAGCCGCCTGTCGAGGCGTGGGACCGCGACCAGAAGAACCTCCTCGCGAGCGGCACGCTCCTCACCGTCGACAACCAGATCGACGTCACCACGGGAACGGTGAAGCTCAAGGCGCAGTTCGCCAACGGCGACGCCAAGCTCTTTCCCAACCAGTTCGTGAACGTCCGCATGGTGGTCGACACGTTGAAGGGTGTCGTCCTCGTGCCCACGGCTGCCGCGCAGCAGAACACGCAGGGGCCGATCGTCTATGTGGTGAAGGACGACAGCACGGTCGCCGTGCGCCCGGTCAAGATGGGCCCGACCGAAGGGCCCAACGCCGCGGTCCTGTCGGGGCTGCAGGCCGGGGAGCGCGTGATCACCGATGGCGTCGATCGCATCCGCGACGGCGCGAAGGTCGAGGTCACCACGCCCGCGGGCGGCGCGCGCGCGCCGCGGGACCCGAACGCGCCCGACGCGGGCAAGCGCCCCGACTGGAAGAACATGGATCCGGCGAAGCGCGAGGAGTACAAGAAGCGCCTCGAGGCCATGGACCCGGCGCAGCGCGAGGAATTCAAGAAGCGCCGCGAGGCCGCCACGCAGTGAATCCGTCCCGCATCTTCATCATCCGGCCGGTCGCGACGTCGCTCCTCATGGTCGCGATCCTCCTCGCGGGGATCGTCGCCTACAAGCAGCTGCCGCTCTCGGCGCTTCCGGAAGTCGACTACCCGACCATTCAAGTGGTCACGCTCTATCCGGGCGCGAGCCCCGACGTCGTCACCTCGTCGATCACCGCGCCCCTCGAGCGCCAGTTCGGCCAGATGCCGGGAATGAAGCAGATGTCGTCGACCAGCTCGGGCGGCGCCTCGGTGATCACGCTGCAGTTCGAGCTGACGATCGACCTCGACACCGCCGAGCAGGAAGTGCAGGCCGCGATCAACGCGGGAGGCAACCTCCTGCCCACGGACCTCCCCGCGCCGCCGATCTACAGCAAGGTGAATCCCGCGGACGCGGCGATCATCACGCTCGGCATCACCTCGAAGACGATGCCGATGACGCAGGTGCAGAACCTCGTCGACACGCGGCTCGCGCAGAAGATCTCGCAGATCCCGGGCGTGGGGCTGGTGACTCTCTCGGGGGGCCAGCGCCCGGCGGTTCGCGTCCAGGTGAACCCGAAGGCGATCGCCGCGCAGGGCCTTTCGATGGACGACCTGCGCACCGCCATCGCCAACGCCAACACCAACCAGGCCAAGGGCAGCTTCGACGGCCCGGCGCGCGCCTACACGATCGACGCGAACGACCAGCTGCGCAGCGCCGACGAATATCGAAGCATCATCGTGGCGTACCGCAACGGCGCGCCGATATACCTTACCGACGTCGCCGACGTGGTCGACGGCGCCGAGAACGCGAAGCTCGCGGCATGGATGAACGACACGCCGGCGATCATCGTGAACGTGCAGCGCCAGCCGGGCGCGAACGTGATCGAGGTCGTCGATCGCGTGAAGCTGCTGCTGCCCACGCTCACCGCCGCGCTGCCGGCCTCCATCGACGTGCAGCTGCTCACCGACCGCACGGTCACCATCCGCGCATCGGTGCACGACACCCAGTTCGAGCTGATGCTCGCCGTCGCCCTCGTGGTGATGGTGATCTTCGTCTTCCTGAGGAGCGCCACGGCGACGCTCATCCCCGCGGCCGCGGTGCCGCTGTCCATCGTCGGCACGTTCGGCGTCATGTACCTCGCGGGCTTCAGCATCAACAACCTCACCCTCATGGCGCTCACGATCGCGACCGGCTTCGTGGTGGACGACGCGATCGTCGTGATCGAGAACATCGCGCGCTATGTCGAGGAGGGCGAAGACCCGATGGAGGCCGCGTTCAAGGGATCGCGGCAGATCGCCTTCACCATCATCTCGCTCACGTTCTCCCTAATCGCGGTCCTGATCCCGCTCCTGTTCATGGGCGAGGTCGTGGGAAGGCTCTTCCGCGAGTTCGCGATCACGCTCGCGGTGTCGATCCTCATCTCGGCCTTCGTCTCGCTCACGCTCACGCCGATGATGGCCGCGCGGCTGCTCAAGCACACGCCTCCCGAGAAGCAGGGAAAGTTCTTCCGCAAGACGGGCGAGATGTTCGATCGCGTCATCGCGAGGTACGGCGAAGGGCTCGACTGGGTGCTCGACCACCAGCCCCTCACGATGCTCGTGTTCGCCTGCACGCTCGCGCTCACGGTGATTCTCTACATCGCGATCCCGAAGGGGTTCTTCCCGCTGCAGGACACCGGCCTCATCCAGGGCATCTCCGAAGGCCCGCAGACGGCGTCCTTCGCGGCGATGTCCGGCCGCAGCCGCCTGCTCGCGCAGGCGATCCTCGAGGATCCCGCCGTGGAGAGCGTCTCGTCCTTCATCGGCGTCGACGGCACCAACATCACGCTCAACGCGGGCCGGCTCCTCATCGCGCTGAAGCCCCACAAGGCGCGCGACTCCGTGAGCGTCGTGATGGCGCGGATCAAGAAGCGCCTCGCCGACTTCGAGGGGATGACGCTCTACATGCAGCCGGTGCAGGACCTCACCATCGAGGACCGCGTGAGCCGCACGCAGTACCAGTTCACGCTCGAGAGCGCTAACGCGGAGGAGCTGGCCACGTGGACCCGCAATGTCGTCGAGAAGCTGCGCACGCTGCCGCAGGTGATGGACGTCGCCTCCGACTTGCAGGACCAGGGCCTGCAGGCCTACGTGACGATCAACCGCGACACCGCGGGACGACTGGGCGTGACGCCGGCCGCGATCGACAACGCGCTCTACAACGCGTTCGGCCAGCGGCTCATCTCGACGATCTTCACGCAAGCGACCCAGTATCGCGTGGTGCTCGAGGTGAAGCCCGAGTTCCGGCTGGGACCCAAGTCGCTCGACGACATCTACGTCCCGGGAAGCGGCGCGACGCAGGCGGCCAGCGCGTCCGCGAGCGGGTCGGCCAGCAACAGCGCGGCGAGCAGCGGCGGGACGCAGGTGCCGTTGAGCGCCGTCGCGACGGTGCACGAGCAGCCCGGGGCGCTGTCGATCGGCCACCTCGGCCAGTTTCCCGCGACGAACATCTCGTTCAACCTTGCTCCGGGCTATTCGCTCGGGCAGGCCGTGACCGCGATCGAGAAGGCCGAGCAGGAGCTTTCGATGCCGCAGAGCGTGCGCGCGAACTTCCAGGGCGCGGCGCTGGCGTTCCGC